>JABSQL010000125.1 GCA_013215865.1 Candidatus Margulisiibacteriota bacterium | reverse complement strand
TCTTTTCTAATTTCATCAATGGTATCTATTTTGTAAGTAAAATCAGTGAGTCCATGTACCCCTTGAAGGACATACCGGTGTTCATCCGGTGTGACATATGAAATGGGATTAGATGCAAAATCACCCACAAGTCCAAACATATCTCTTAAAGTAGTGGGTCCATAAAAGGGTAACACGAGAAAAGGACCAGCCCCTATTCCCCATGCCCCTAAAGTTTGGCCAAAATCTTCTTTCTGTGGATAAAGATGAAACCATCTATCCGCAAGATCCATTATGCCCAATACACCCACCGTAGAGTTAATGCAGAACCGTGCGACTTCAGTTCCGGCCGCTTCAAACTTAAACTGAAGGATATTATTAACAAAACGAACAGGAAATAAAATATTTTGAAAAAAATGATAACTTCCCAAACGAAAGAATTCAGGCGTAATGGTTCTATACCCTTGACCAATGGACCTCATGATAGTGACATAGGTCCAATCGTTGAAATGGGTCATCACACGATTAAAACCCATCAGAGGATCATAGGGGGTGCTATGAGAAACAGTCGTATCATCAAAAAAAGAAAAATCGTCGTTTAGATTTTCTTCATTTCCATGAGCTATTGAAAAATGTGATAGTAAAACAATTAATAATAATATATACCTTAAATAGAGCATCGTGAGATTATACTACATAGAAGACTATGGTTAAACTCCCTCAATATTTGTTATAATGCCTTATGCCGAATCTGTTAGCTCAGAATATCAAGAAAGGGTTATGTAAGCCCCAGAAAATGATACCCTCTAGCTCATTCTATGATGACATCGGCTCTGCCCTATTTAATCAAATTACCACTTTACCTGAGTACTACTTGACCGCATGTGAGATGGAAATTTTAGAATCTCACGCACAGGATATTTCAAGGCAAATGGGTGAAGCGCCCATCCAGTTAGTAGAACTGGGGCCCGGTGACGGATCGAAAGGCAATATTCTCATATCTCAACTTCTAAAAGATAGAAAAAAAGTGACGTATATTCCCATTGATATCTCTGAGGCATCTTTATTATCAACAGCAGAAAACCTTCGATCATGCTTTTCAGACCTGATGATACAGCCGATACATGCTGATTATATTAATGGGCTCAATCAGGTAAAAGAGGGTGGTGGCGGGCGGACCGTGGTCTTATTTTTAGGATCAAGCATTGGAAACTTTAGTGCAGAAGACGGTCGGCATTTTTTAAGTGAACTTAGAAGCAGACTTAAGCCTAACGCGTTCCTGTTATGCGGATTTGATCTTAAAAAAGATAAGGAAATCCTCATGAATGCCTATAGTGATAAAGCCGGTTTAACCCGTGATTTTAACATGAATTTGTTGACCCGAATTAACCGAGAGTTGGGGGGAACCTTTTATCATGAAAAATTTAATCATGTTGCTGTATATAATGAAACACAAAATCAAATGGAAAGTTACCTTGAATGTACAGAAGATCACCATGTGGATATTGCCGCTTTAGACCATGTTGTTTCATTCAAGAAAGGTGAACTTATTTTCACTGAACGGTCAAGAAAATATTCGCTTTCGGATATTGAAACGCTATCAATCGAAACAGGGTTTCATATTCAAGAGAATTACTCTGACAAAAAGGGGTACTTTGTTGATTCTTTATTCGTGAATCAAGAATAGACGACATGTACTCCCCCCATCTGTATGACGGGTCTGAATCAGAAAAGCGCAAAGAAATGGGGGACTACTTTTCAGATGCCTGGGATAAAGAAGATACCCTGTTTTCACTACTAAAAGATGAATCTTCTTTGTTTGAGCAACCAGAACCCACACGAAATCCATTGGTTTTTTATTATGGTCATAGTGCTGAATTTTACATCAACAAATTGGTGATGAGTGGTATCTTAAAGCAAGTAGAGAGAATTGACCCTCAATTAGAAGATACCGTTTCATTGGGGGTGTTTAATATGCCGGGTGATACCTTGAAACATCAATTTGATATTCTCGAACCCCACAAAGTTAAAAGATACAGAGATAGAGCGAGGGAAACGGTTATGAAAGTAATCGCAACGACACCATTTCCCATCACCTCAAAAGACTCATATTGGGCGATTCTGATGGGTATTGAACACCAGCGGGTCCATATAGAAACAACTTCCGTCTTGATGCGTCAACTGACCCTTTCTAAAATCAAACAATCCAATCAATATGCCCCCCAAAGTATGGCTTCAGTTGAAAATAAGCTGATTAATGTTCCCAAAGGAGCCATACAATTTGGTAAAAATCAGCAGGACCCATACTTTGGATGGGATAGCGAATATGGTCGTAAAGAGGTAACAGTAAGTTCCTTTCAGGCCAGCCAAACATTGGTTTCCAATGGTGAATATATGGCATTTGTATCAGATAACGGGTACCAGTGCCGTCAATTTTGGTCTAAAGAAGGATGGCAATGGAAGGTGGCCCAAAATAGAGTGTGCCCTTCATTTTGGTGTGAAAATAAAGACGGTCGATACTTCCTTAGGATTGTTACAGAAATCGTAGAATTACCTCTAGATTGGCCAGTTGAAGTATCCCAATACGAGGCAACCGCTTTTTGCACCTGGAAATCATTGAATGAGGGTGGGGCCTTTCGTTTGCCCTCAGAAAGTGAATGGCGACAAATGTTGGCAGTATCCACTGGTGGACAGGTTCCTTCTCAAGCCAATCATCAAATGCAGCGGCTGTCACCTGTTCCGGTCAACAGATTTCAACACGGTGATTTTTTTGATATGATGGGTAATGTATGGCAATGGACATGTTCTCTTTTTGAAAAACTGGACGGATTTGAACCGCATTCGCTTTATGATAATTATTCTGCCCCGTATTTCAATGACTATATGATGCTGATGGGCGGATCCTTTATGTCAACAGGTGCATATATGATGCCCAGTACAAGAAATGCGTTTAAGCCATATTTTACACAACATGCTGGTTTTAGGTATGTCAAAGGAGGTGTTCACCATGTCGAAAGGTAAAGATGTTAAAAAAGATCTCAAGAAAACAGCAAAACTTTCTCTCAAAGAGAAAAGAAAACTGAAAAAAGAAAAGAAAAAATAAATAAAAACCCCCTCTTGTTCCCCTGGGGTTCCAGGGGGGGAGGAAACAAGAAAAAACCCCCTCTTATCCCCCTTCACAGGGGGAGGTTACTTTATTCCTCTATCGTTACTACCGGTATATATTTACATATACTAACAAAAGTCCCCCTGTGAAGGGGGATTTAGGGGGTTTTCTCCAAGTAGTTTCCCATGGATTTAGGGGGTTTTTTCCTGTGACTCCCAAGGGGGATTTAGGGGGTTTTCGGCCTACGCTGGCAGCCCAGCAGAAACCTCTTCACGAAGGGCCTTGGTAACTGCGACCATGTTTTTCAGGGCAGGGACCGTTTCTTTATATCCGCGTGTTTTGAGTCCACAGTCTGGATTCATCCAAATCAGTGATTTGTCTATTACTTTTATAGATCTGTGGGCAATTCGTTTGATTTCATCTTCAGAAGGAATTCTTGGGGAATGAATATCATATACGCCGAGCCCAATCCCATGATCATAGTGGAACGTTTCAAAAATCTCGATAATCTCGCCAGCGCTTCGGGAAGCTTCAATTGATATCACATCTGCGTCCATGTCTAATATACTATCAATGATCTCATTAAATTCTGAATAGCACATATGTGTATGAATTTGAGTGCTATCTTGTACAGTATCATGGGACAACTTGAAGGCTGTAACGGCCCAGTCCAGGTAGGCTTTTTGCTTGGCCTTCTTTAAAGGTAATCCTTCTCTAAAAGCGGGCTCATCAATTTGAATAATGGAAATATTT
>JABSQL010000124.1 GCA_013215865.1 Candidatus Margulisiibacteriota bacterium | reverse complement strand
TGATAAAAAAGTGGTGCCGTTTACATGACCATAAAATGGTGTTTTCTACCAAAACTGTTTTACCCACTCCAGAATATCCACTCACAAGCAAAAAACAACTTTTATCATTATCAATGGTCTTTAACAACATTTGGATATGTCGCTTTTCTTTTTCCCGGCCATATAAATAGTCGCCAAAAACCAATTGAGAGGGCTTGTCACGTTGACCTGGAAAAAAATGGGGAACCCGACCGGTTTGTTTCAACTCTTCAAGAGACACCTCTACGTCATATAGTAACCCCATATATGACTGATACCGATCTTCTGGGTATTTACTCAGTAATTTTTCGATGATCAAGGTAATGGTACATGGAATGTTTTTATTAAGGCTAAAATCCAGAACAGCCTGATGATTCATGTCTATTTTTGGCGTCGTTTTGGTGGTGAGTTCATAGAAAATAACACCCAATGCGTATAAATCGGTTCGATGATCAATATGATGTTTTATCTTGCCCAGTTGCTCAGGGGCAAGATACGGCCGCTCTGATTTCTTATACACATATTTTTTCCGACGCAAATAATCTTGATACACATTGTCATCATGATCTTTTGGATGAGTAAATGACACCTGGTACGGTTCTTTTGGGCGTTTCGAAAAGAGAATGTTATCAGACCGCAATTGTTGATGAACAAAACAATCATTGTGGAGTTCACCTGTCTTTTTCACCAAAACAATGGCGAGTTCAAGAAATGCTATGAGATCATAAAAAAAGAGATTCACCCCATGTCTAAGGGTTTTTGTGATATATAAATGAACCCCCTCATTTTGATGGATTTCGTTATTTTGAATATATGGTTTTTTTCTCGTCATTCCGTTTAAAATAGCTTAAATCTGGTGGATTACCGATGGTATAAATTGTATATGTGTGTGACCAAATCGTTGGTGAATACGTCAATTCTTCAAATTGTGTCCTCAATTTTCTTGATGTTAATTCCATGATACCCTTCACAAACTCAGAGATATTCGCTTCGGGCTTAATATCGATTATAAACTTTACGCTCTCTTTAAATATAACTATTTTTTGGAGGATGTACTCAAACTCTCTGATGGTTTTTCCGATCAATTGCCTTAGCTTTTTTGCGACAACAGGCTGCAATATACCTTGATTTGAACGCGTTTCCCACCCAATTAAATAGGTACATTTTGATACACTTTCATTGTCTTCGTAACTATTTGGATAAGGCAAATTAACAATCAGTGAAGCGCTCATAAAGTTCTCACGAATCCGCTCATAAAAAGACGCTTCTGACTGTGTTCGCTCCAAATATGCTGCTTCTAGAAACTGATTTTCTTCGTCTCGTGATAATTTTAATACCTTTGCAAGCTCAAGGCAGACTTCAAAAGTGGGTGGTGTATAGCCGCCATTTTCCACTTTACGTAAATACCCATCTGTCTTTCCAATAAATTTTGCCATCTCTACTTTGGTTAAACTGTTTCTCTCTCTAAAGGTCTTGAGTAAGTCTTTAAATGCTGTCATTTTATTGGTTCCAATCTATTGATGAGAATTTTTTCATTCGAAATCGGTTATGCCCTCCTAATATAAGTAACGCCCTAGTAAATAGGTACAAGATATCATAACCACTTTCTTTCAAAAAGAGGGTTGACTATAACCGTTATAGTACGGTACTATAGACCTCGTGGGTAGCACTATCCAAATTTCCCTACACGGATGGGGTGCTACCCATTTCGGCTGACTATGATAGTATAATGCGTGAGATGAATATCGCAATACTTTCAGACACCTATCACCCACAAATTAACGGTGTGGTCACAAGTATCTTAACCTTCGCAGAAACATTTCGAAAATTGGGGCATCAGGTCCTCATCATGGGACCCAAAATACAAGGGGCTGAGGAAACGCATGATGTATGGCGGTTGCGTAGCGTTGTATTTCCATTCCAACCTGAGTACAGACTCATTTGGCCTGTTACCCGAAAAGTGAAGGCATTTGGTGAAAGAAACATTGACATCATCCACGCACAGACCCCTTTTTCTGTGGGTCTTCTTGGACAATATTTGGGACGAAAATACCGTATACCGGTCATTCATACCTATCACACTCTCTTTTCTGAATATATGCATTATGTCCCCATTATTCCCACCAATTTAGCAGACAAAGCCGTATCTACTGTTTCCAGGTTATTTTGTAACCGATGCCAGACGATTGTGGTGCCATCTGCTCTCATCAAAGACAAGCTCATGGAATACGGTGTCAAAAAAACAATTAAAATATTACCCACCGGTATTGCCTTGGATACGATTCAGGCCATTCAGACACCGGCAGATTTCAAGTCTCGCCTCGGATTTGAAGACACCCATCGCGTTCTCATTTTTGTGGGACGATTGGGGCTTGAAAAAAATGTCCAATTTCTGATCAAAAGCTTTGCCATGATTCACCACAAATTACCCGACACACGGCTCTTAATTATTGGGGATGGACCTGAAAAAGAAAACATGAAAACAACCGCATCCCAATTGGGTATCGGAG
>JABSQL010000123.1 GCA_013215865.1 Candidatus Margulisiibacteriota bacterium | reverse complement strand
GATTCAAGAAACCCAAATACATGTTTGAATCCATCAATAATAATGCCCACCACAGAGTTATCTCCTCTGAAAAACCGGATGAGATCTTCAATGAGCGCTATAACCAATACTATCCCACCGGCTATAAGACCAGGAAGTAATAAAGCCTGAGCATTGGCAAGGAATTGTGCATTCTTATATGCCAACACAACAGCCGTTAAGGCTCTATATGTGGTAATAACCATAGAAAGAGATTTGATGAAGACTCCCAATACCAATATCAATGGCCCAACGATAGCCGTGATTCCAGAAATTACCAGAATCACTTTTTTAGTTCCGTCTGAAAGACCATTAATTTTGTTGGTAAGTTTTATAACCGCATTCAATGTTTTAGTGGCGGCGGGTAATAAGAGGTTACCAAAACTTTCGGCTAAATCTTGAATCCTTGCTCTGAATATACGGCTCCTGTTGGCAAAACTGGTGGATGTTCTCGAGAAATCGCCAATAGCATTTTTACTTTGCGTTTGAGCCAGTTCAAGTGTCGCAAACGCTTTGGCCTGCCGCTTGGTTTCAAAACGCATCCCTTTGGAGGTATTTAGTGCCACCCTTCGCTTAACATCTTCCTCCAATATAGAAATCCCCAAAGACTTAACAGATTCTCTTTCCCCTAGAAGAGCTTTGGTAAGGGCTGAACTAGCACCTTCAGCTCCACCTGAGAAATTGGTAAAAGATGCCAAGTCCACGGCAAGTTCATTTACCTGCTTAGATAAGTTTAGAGCTGATTTTTGAGAGAATCCAAAACCGGTTAACAAGTCACCCGTATTCCCAAGTAATTCTTTGGCTTTGACAGAACTGAGTCCAAAATCTCTGGCAAGGTTTAGGGCGGTTTCGTTCGATTGTTTTGTAAGACTATCAAATACAGTACCGAATTTGGCTATTGTCTCTTCAACATCAAAGCCCCATTTAGTAACCAGTTCCCGCACTGTCAGGGACGACATGATAAATCTCTCTTTATATCTCTACACGTTACTACTTTTACTCTTTTCATAAAGATGGGCCCTTATATCCAATGCTTCATGAGCATCTGCCAGATCATTAATCGTCCACGACGACTCGATTTCATTAAGAGTCGCTATTTTCTCGATGACAGGTCGCCAGATGAACCAGTTAATGGTTCCTTTGACTGAAGAACCTGTCTGACTTCCCCTAAACCGCCGAGGACTTGATCTAAAAAATCGCTGTAATTGATATGAATCACTTTAGTTATTACACCCATCAAATGACCAGGCTTTCCTTGAAAATCTAATTCAATATTCACCTTAGAAAAACCGCCACTGTCATTGCTTTTTTCAACTGTGCTTAAGAGTTCAATAATGGTATTCCATATAACTGACTCATCCAACCGGTCACCGAGTGCGGTTATGGCTTGCCCAATTGATTCCAAGTCAATGTCCTTTTCAAGTAAAGAAGTCACTTCTTTTCCGTCTGTCTTAATCGCTGAGACTGCTTTACCTATGGGTTCTGAGACAATTTTCGTTAAACGGGTCAACACTTTAATTGATGGCAGTAATGAGGCCATCAACAATCAATTCAATAGAAGCAGACTCTCCAGATATAAATTCAAATTCGGTACCATTCAGAATCATTTTATAGCTAGTGTTATTAGAAACAGTAGGGAGAGTTACCTTTACCTTCTGCTTAGCGTTGGGACTTCTTCGTCCGATCTTAACTTTTTCAGGTGTAATTTCTTGAGAAAAAAGTGTAACCGCTTTCTTGTATTCCAAATCAGATGATCCAAAATCTTCCAAGACAGATTCTATCGTACTATATTCACGAACCCTTTCAGGGAATCTATCATGAACACCAAATACCAAGGGGATACCAAATCCTTTCTGTGTAACGCGAACCGAGTCTCTCGTTATACTGACATTAACAACATCTTTAAGTGGCATAAAACACCTCCTTTTGAT
>JABSQL010000122.1 GCA_013215865.1 Candidatus Margulisiibacteriota bacterium | reverse complement strand
GAGCAGGGTATTTATCCATTAAAATAGGAATCACCCTCCCTAATAAGTAAAATGAACCAGCAACCACTAAGATGTCTCGAGCCAAATCCAACTGTTCTAAAAAAGGAAGTAGGTTATTCTTGCCAATATTGAATTCACTTATAGGAACAGAGTTTGGGCTGTCAAAATATTCCTTAGCTTTCAAATAGGGTAAAGCCCTATTATATCCCGATAAAGGTTCAAAAAGGACTTCATCGGCCATCTGAGATAATTTTTCAAAAATGACGGGAAGATTTTTATCCTCCATAATTGAAAAAAGAAACACCTTTCTTTTTTCTTTAAAATTTTCATTCAGATATGTTATAAGCCCCTCTAACGAGCCTTCATTGTGGGCACAGTCTAAAATAACTGAAGGCAAATTTTCAGCTTTGAGCAGCTGAGCTCTGCCTGCAATAGGAATCATTTTAAGGCCCCTTTGGTTGGGACTTTTAATATTGTGGATGGATTCCCATACACGGATGGCATGAATGCTTAAGGCAAAGTTATTGACTTGATTCGCTCGACCTTTAAAGTCTCCCATAACATCAACTGAGCCCCAGGAATCATAATAAGTATAACCGCTACTAGAATTGTTCTTCAGAATAGCTACCTGCCTAGAGGGGTGGTTTTTATCAGGACTACTCAAATTATAAACGGGTACGCCAAGCTCATCTGCAACCTGGCGTACCTGATTTAAAATAGTCTCATTCGATTCATTTAAAACAAGAGGAACCCCTTTTTTTAAAATGCCTAGCTTCTCCTTTGCTATCTCACCTAAACTTGAGCCTAATATCGATTCATGATCCATTGAAATTGAAGTCAAAAGAGTAAGGTCAGGTTCCACGGTATTTGTCGCATCTAGCCTACCACCAAGACCCGTTTCTAGAACACAAACATCACATTCGTTTTTATAAAAATATTCAAAGGCCATTAAGGTGACACATTCAAAATAGGTGGCACCGGTTTGCTCTAGAATTTCATAAGCAGAGTTCATCCAGTCAAGAACCCACTCCTTAGGAATCGGCTTATGATTGATCATTATTCTTTCTCTAAAACTCACCAGATGAGGTGAACTATACAGCCCAACTTTTTTATAACCTCTGGCTTTTAATATCTTAGACAAATAATTACAAACACTACCCTTTCCATTTGTGCCCGCAACATGGAAAAACTTCGCCCTGTTAAAATCCAGGTTTCTTTTTTTTAAAAGGGTTTCAATATTTGAAAGCCCAAGCTTAATGGCAAATTGATTACGTCCATAAAGCCACGACAAACAATTTTCATAGCCAGAGAATTTCAATGGAAGATGATTTTAAAAAATCAAACCTTTTGTTTTTTATCGGATTGATATGCCATAAAATATCCGATAAAATCACTTAAAGTTTTTTTCATGTCTTTTCTTTGTATAATCGAATCGATAAAACCTTTTTCAATCAGCAATTCTGCGCGTTGAAAATTATCAGGTAAACTTTCTCGTATAGTTTCACGAATCACTCGAACACCGGCAAAACCAATAAGCGCCATGGGTTCTGCGATATTCACATCACCTAACATGGCAAAGCTAGCCGTGACCCCACCGGTAGTGGGATTTGT
>JABSQL010000121.1 GCA_013215865.1 Candidatus Margulisiibacteriota bacterium | reverse complement strand
TGCACCCGCATTGTTTGCACTTATATCGTTGCCTCCCCATCGCTTTTCCGTTCTTGTAATAGCTTGTTTCTTGGCATTTTGGACAGTTCATATAACAGCTCCTTTTTGCTTCTATTATAATACACTATATTATTTTAGCAATCCCCTTTTTTTAGAGGACATATTGCCATCCAAGGACAGCCCACCAATCCGTTTCTAGCTGTACACCGTCAAGAGATTGAATAACGGGAAGTCCAACCTCAAAAGAAAGTCTATTGCCTCTAAGAACGCCATTTTTAGCGTAGTAGTTTACCCCAATCGCAATATCCAACTGCTTTCCACCTCTGTTGGTTAGAGCTGTAGGAACCATACTTGGGTTCAAATCAGAATCAGAACCACGAATATCATCCCAAATACTCGCTTGCGTTCTCATAGATGCACTTAGGGTCTCTGTGAGAACTTTTGCCATCCAAGCCGTGCCTTGATAACGATTCCCTAATGCGTAATCGTGCTTATTCTCTCCCATTCTAAATATTCCTGACAGCTGACTCCCGTATGACCATCCCTTTAACTGTTTTGCATAGGTTACACCAAGCGACAAGTCATATGTTCCAGACCCTAACTGCATAGGGTATGGCAACCGTGACGGTTGCCCGTCTTTTTCATCTACTGACCCAATCGGTAGACTGATTCCCGTATTCAGATGAAAATTGTGACCGTCTTGCTTGTATAGGCAATACATTCCAGACATCTTTAAATCCCCTATACCATTCGAGTTTCTTGTAAATTCCGTCAAATCACGCTTACGATGCCCCATTGATTTATTGAAGTAGGGAAGCATTGCCATAAGAGTAAGCCTATCCGATGGCGCATACATAGCCCCCATCATATGCATACTCATTGTCATATCGAGAGGCGACACCATAAAATCCGACAAAACATCGGTGACTGATTTTTGATCCTGTCCAGATCGGTTGCCTTCCATTGTCATTGTCATATACCGATATGACAACATTATTTCGCCTGTTTCGTGTGTGTGTTCGCCCATAACCCCTATTGGAGCGTGAGTATCGACACGCCCATTGTTCCAGTCACTCGCTAAGGTCTGAGCCGACAGACTTACCACTAAACCACACAGAAAAAATATATATTTCATCCGTTCATTATCCCTCAAAACTCACGGCAGAACCAGAGACAACTCTGACCAATAACGGACCTTATTGCTCACAAACTTATTTCTGAGATAGGTACTCCTGAAAGAGTGTTTTTGCGTAGAGGTTTCCTTTTCGTCTGAGTATAGGCTTGCTAAGTAGGCCCTGCTGAAGCAGGGATAAGAAACAAAAAAGGCATGTAAAAATGAGGGTAAATGAAGTAAAATAGAGGGCATCTACAGGGAGGAGAGAAATAAAAAAAGTGCAAGGCTTTTAAAGCTAGATGATATAAAACCCTGCACTTACAACGAGATTACAATGTACACTAAACAACTCCCAATATTCAAGGACTTAAACCCATACTGTGGTGAAAAGAACTCTTAAAAGGGGACACCTGATATTAGGGCTATTGTTGGGCCAGTTATTACAGAGCATGAGTGACAGAGATATCGTAGATTATTTCCATGAAAAGCCATATCATCCCAACAATGGGAGATGGCTAAAACCAGAGGGCGACGTATTTCAGATAGAATTGTGAGTTTGGACCCAAAGCACATCTCTCACTTATCGATGGCTTTGCCGCTTTAGATCATATCTCTTTTGACAACTTCAATATAACCCAGATGATGATTATCTCAAATCTCAGAAAATCAGGCGGAAATATCAAAAGCAAAGAAGTCAAATCGAGGGACTCATTGGACACGTTAAAGATGGGGTCATTTTACCAACAGATCAACCATGCGTATCATGTCATGATCCGGGAGATATATAATAGTGATAGCGCCAATTAAGAGTCGTGTTGAAATAAGTGTTGATGAATCTGATCTCGAAGATCAAATCCCCGATCTTTAAGACGTTGGTATTCCGGGCAAAGGTCTTTAACAAAATGGCAGTCTTTGCGTTGTACTCTGAGCGTAGAATAATTCATTTCTAAAAATTCTAAATCTCCTTCGGTGAGCGTAGTTTGCGCATGGGTATATTTATATTTGATTAGAGCGAATTTCGATATTACGGAACCAGAAGAAACGGGCTTCTGATTGGAAAGTGGTAGTGCAGGTGTGAGCTGAAAATTGTAAGACTGTACTGGAACAGACTTCGAGGAATACATAAAGGGACCGTACGCTCGCTTTAGATTTTCTAGGTTTGTTTCAGATTCTGGTCCAATTTTAGCTGTATTCATTGAAAGGAAACTTTCGATTTGATCTGTACTGTTAAAAGGGCCAATAATATGGCTGAAAGGGCAGGGATCCTTGCCATTAGCTAAAACTTGGGCTGCTGAATCATAATGATAGATTTGGTACCTACCACCACCAGCTTCTATAAAAGCCAATCCGGGAGGCATATCAGCACTGGGTTGATCTTCAAAAATATAGGGAATATACCCCATATCATCAGCTTCCTCTTTTGAAATATCCCTAATGATAAATCCTGAAAGTTCTCTGGCATCAGGATACCAGACATGGTATAGTGGTAACCTTTTTGTTTCTTGATAAGGTTGATTTCCTGGCCCCATAGCCACAATTTTATATTTCTGATGAATCATGTGTTATTCTCCTTAAA
Source organism: Candidatus Margulisiibacteriota bacterium (assembly GCA_013215865.1). Lineage (GTDB taxonomy): Bacteria > Margulisbacteria > Marinamargulisbacteria > DT-59 > DT-59 > DT-59. The sequence goes on along the minus strand of JABSQL010000121.1, from coordinate 16 downwards.
TTTCATTCAATTTTCA
>JABSQL010000120.1 GCA_013215865.1 Candidatus Margulisiibacteriota bacterium | reverse complement strand
TTTCCTGGAATATTTCATTACTATTTTGGCCTAACAAAGATATTTAGGTGCGTTTTAGTGAAATTATTCCTGGATTTGTTCGATATATATATAAAGCCAATAAAAAAAGTAGGAGGGGAAGATCCCAATGATAAATCTAAGAAATAGAATAGGTAATGTTAAATTGTATACGTTATGTCTGATGGTGGCTCTGTTACTATCAGGATGTGGATCATCAAATGCAGAAATAAAGGAAATAATTGATGAAGGTGGCGGAAAGAAAGATGGACCAGAAGAAACTAATACGCCTTCAGGGCCAGACATCAAAGTGACCATCACTCATGAGGCACTTATATTTAGCTGGAGATATCCATCAGATTCAGGGTGTGATAGATTGGTTTTGTATCAATCAGATGAGCCAATCTCACCTGAAAATGCTGGAAAAAGAATATATAACGATACTGGATTAGGACATATAAAGAAGGGCCTAATAAACGGGACAACATATTACTATAAGGCTAACTATGTATGTTCAAGCGGAATTCATTCTGGAATTCATTCTGACAGCTATGAATTCCATGCGATTCCTGAAGATGTAGTGGTGGTGTTTCCAGATCGTAGGTTCAAAAGTCTTGTCACTAAAGCAGCAAATCCGGATGATGGCATTCTTAACGCATCTGATGTTATGGATATAGAATCTATTACTAATGCTCCTAATCCCAGAAAGAGCATATCAAATATTGAGGGTATTGAGTATCTGATAAATTTAAAAACACTTATGCTTCAAAACAACGAAATCGTTGATATAACCCCACTTAAGAACTTAACTAAGTTGGAAGCACTTAATCTTTCTGAAAACCGAATCGTAGATATAAGTGTACTTGAGAATTTAACTCTATTGAAAGAGCTTAGAATTGATGCCAATCGTTTCAAAGATATAAGTGTAGTTTCGAGCTTACCTAATTTGGAATTATTTTCTTTTTCTGTGATCGACACAAACTTTAATTTACAATTCCTTGTAGATTTAACCTTTAGTGATGCGTTTTCATTTAAGACGATTATTATCTATGGTAAGGGGTTCATAGATAACTGGAGAAACATAATATTCCATTCTAAAGTTGGTGTATTTTGGGGTTAATCGGTTTAAAATCTAAACCCTGTTACATGTGACAGGGTTTATACTCAGACCAAACAAGTCTATTCACCTCTATTCATTCCCCCTAAACCCCTTTTCCTTCTTCTCCAAAGCCAAATACCTAGCATCAAGTTTCCCACAGAGCCGATCCTCAAACGCTTCCACAGCCTCTCTACAGAACTGTGTCGTGGTTGCGAGCTGTAGAAGGCGATTAACATTAATCTTTCCCGTAACAGATAACTCGTTATATTCAGAGCTGAGATGCTTAAATAAGCGCCAAAGCTCTACCATTTCTTCAAAGGATGCATGAATGCCATATTCATGTGCTTCACCCGTACTCTTAAAGGATTTAAGCTTACTTTCCTGAGACAAGTTGTCCAAGGATTTGGTGTAGATGTCCAGTTCTTTTTTCAAAGTTGTTAGATGATCATCTATTTTTTTGTTACAATTTACCTGACTCAAAGGGTATGACTGCTCTTCGGGTCCGGTGGTGGGATGAGTTCCATTCATTCCACTACCTCCTCAATGTTTTTTTTGGTCCTCAGTTCATGGTCTGAGGGGGTTAGTTTTCGATTTTCTAATTTCTCTTTATTCTTTTTCTTTAGCTCCTCTTTATCTTGTTTCTTTCAGGTGCCTGAAGGTGTCGACTAGACACACGTTAGCTCTGATTTGAGGTTATTGCAACTCTTTTTTTCACACTTGAATTAAGCTTAGGATTTTTACTGATGATTTGTCATTATTTTATTACCCAACCATGGCCTTAGTGGTATTTATTGATTGTCTCTCAAGATATTTCAAACCCTGGCAAAGAGCATCTACCTGATCGTCATGGGCACCATTCGGAAAAGAGACTAACTCCTCAATCAGATCATCCACCCAGTGATATAGTTCTGGATCGGGGAAGTAGACATTCCCCGCCTCAAACAAAAAGGATATAGAATGCGCTCTTGATGCTTTCGAGTCCGTTCCAGGGTTAATAGCGATAAGGCCAGGAATCTTATCCTTCAAAGTATCAATAATGGCAGGACCGTTTGCTTTATCTTCCACTAACTTAGCCTTTGCCCTTGGAAATCTGCGTGTTAATGATTCTAGGGCCTCTACCGTTGTCGGAAAATCCATTCTCTCTTTGATCCTGAAAATGACGTAAAATGAAGCATTCTTTCTTCCTAGGATAAATCCAGCAACAAAATCATTCTCATCATTCCCCTTAAACGCCATATCCCAAGATTGAATGACCTGATCCATACGGTCTGGTAGTACTTTATAGTACTGAAGCCATGACCGGTTGAAGATGTTACCTTCTGGCGGTGTTGGGTGTTGTTGGTACAGGCTTTGAAAGTTTCGTTCCGATTTAGCACGACGGGATATTAAAGATGCCATTGAATGGCGCTCCTCCCATAGAGCTTCTCCGACTTGCCTGGGATCTTCAGTATCATGATCAATTTCCTTGATCGAAGGTAGTATAAGTTGATCCCAATCTTCCTTGATTTGTCCTGAGTGAATGAGCTTTAGGAGTCGTCCCACCAGATCATCCTCATGCCACCTTGTCATGGTAATGAGGACCTTGCTGTCGTTATGTAATCTTGTTTCTAGTACGGTGGTGTACCAATTCCATACCTTTTCCCGAATAACCTCAGAATACGCTTCTTCATGGTCTTTGAATGGATCATCAATGATAGCCACATCCACCTGATTCCCCGTAAGCCCGCCACCAACACCCACAGAAAGGTATGACCCCTCATAATTGACTATTTCAACCATGTCCGTATTACGCACCCAATT
>JABSQL010000012.1 GCA_013215865.1 Candidatus Margulisiibacteriota bacterium | reverse complement strand
ACTTGGCGTCTTTAGAACTCATCAGTGAACGATATGATGATATAGATTCTTTTTTAACCGAAATGAGCTTAGAGCCCCCTAATTTGTCGCAAGTAGATGCTGACCCAGAAGCCTCAGAAGATGAAAATCTTGTGTTATCCACCATCCATTCTGCAAAGGGATTGGAATGGCATTCTGTGTTTATTTTATCTGTTTTAGATGGTTATATTCCCTCATTTAGGTCATTGGGTGACTTGTCTCAATTAGAAGAAGAGCGGCGGTTATTATATGTGGCTCTGACTAGAGCCAAAAAGGGCCTCTATATCATGAAACCGCATTTGGAAATGGGGTATGGATACCAGAACTATGCAGAGTTCCAATTTTCGAAAGTCAGTCGGTTTTTGGAAGAAGGAGATCTGTTGGCCCAGTTTACCGAACCTTGGTCCTTAAGGGACGAGTCCCATTCAGGACTCGATTCCCGTAAGTATCAGTTTTAGCCGCTATTTTGATCCTGATCAAACAAGCTTGGGAAAAAGTTTTGGTTTCGGTGATAGAAAAACCAGAATGAATCGTCCGTAAGTGCCCCTGCCGTGATACTTCTACCACCACTTGCCGTGTCTGATAAGTCATCAATTTCAACGAGATCACTGTGTCTCGTTTCTGTTGTTCCTGAGGTATATTCAAACTCATATGCAAGGCGAAAAGATGATTCAAGGTTACTTCCTGAATGCGCAAATGTAGATTCAATAGTTTCAGTGGTTTCATAAGTAGATATAATGCCAAAAGTTCCAGACGCATCTGCAACATACTCTATTGAAGGGGAGTGCTCCGGTTGTACAAATAGATCATTACCGGTATCTATATAAATTCTAGCTGTTATTCTATTGGGACAATCTAACCCAAAAATACGAACCCCAAGCATAAAGCCAGTATGTCCATCAAATGTGATAACAGTGGGATACCAAACACCAACCATAAAGGCAGTATTGCTATCGTCAGGCGTAGTGCCTGGAGGCAGTTGGAAGTCTTCTTGTCCTGGATTTGTTGACCCAACGATATAATATGCTGGCTCAGTGCTGGATATAGTATCAGAGTCGTAAGCTTCAATTTCTGTGGTAACACCATCGACAAGAATAGAGAGAGTATAGTCTATTATCCTAAAGTATGAATAATTATCTTCAACTGCGCGTTCATTTTGATCTTGATATGATAGTGAAAAGAAACCCCTTTGTGCAGGAGTGCCTGCATCATCCGGTCTAGGGACAGGGTTAACAGCCGTATGAGGGGTATTTACAAGTTTATTTATAGTCAAAATATTCCATTCATTGCCACTATCAACAACGAATCCTTCATCATCAAATTCGTCTGCCCATACTGCAACATTAATAGTATAACTAACAAGATTGCTGTTCTCCAAATTCCCAAAATGATAGAGTTCAAACGTGTCACCATTAATTGGCACAGGATCAGTTTGAGTTGATGCAGTGAGTCCATTTATTCCAATCTCAACCAAGCTATTATCACCGTCACTAAGACTCCAAATAGTGGCAGGTACATTTGGATTATCTCCATTGTCAAAGCCCCCAGGTTCTTCAACAAATCCAAAAACCGGTACACCAACCATCATCACACACACCAATAAACCCACTACATTGAAACGTATACTCTGCATGTATCAAAACCTCCTTGAGTGTTGTATTAATATATATCGAAATATTTCGTTAAATAATTGCATTGAAAACAACTGTTATGTATGACCCAATGCGTCAATAGGGTCTAATTGGGCGGCTTTGATAGCCGGTACAATACCCGATGTGATCCCAATAACCAGTACAAATACTACGCCGTATGTAATCGAAATTACAGGGAATACAGGCGGGATACTAAACAGTTTTAAGGCAACTGTCGATACCGCAACCCCTAAGACAATGCCCAAAATACCACCCATGCTGGTAACCAACACCGTTTCTGTCATAAATTGAAAAATCATGACCCGTTTTTTGGCACCAATGGATTTTCGGATCCCGATTTCCTTGGTGCGTTTAATGACAGAAGATATCATGGAGTTCATGATCCCAATCCCGCCCACCAATAAGGAAATACCGGCAACCACAGACATAAGAATGGTAAAACGTGGGAGATATTTGAGAATTTCCCGAAAAAAGCTGATATCAGAATCCTGTTGATAAAAATCGCCGTTATATACAAATTGATGGGTCCAGGCCAACATCAATTTCACCTTTTTATCAAAGTTGAGTCCCGGTTTTAATTTAACTAAGAATTGGTAGTTATCTTCCAACGTTGCCAACTCATCAAAAAAGGTATAGGGCACAAACAATTCTGTTTTGGATCCTTCAATGAGTCCAATGACTTTGAAAGACTGATCTTCAATTGTGATGTACTGGTCCAACACGCCCCCGTGTCTGAGGTGTTTTTGATATTCTTTGTGGTTTAACTTTAGAATGGCCACGTTGCGTCTGTCTTTTTCTTCCATCGATGTGAAACTGCGTCCGGCAATGATTTTCTCTTTAATATATTTTGGAAATGTATTTTCTGAAAAGTTAATGGTTAGTGACAGCTTCTGATCAAAATAATCTGCTTTATAGGGGCTTCTCCCAAAGAAAATCAGGCTCTCAATAAAGGGGGATTTCAAAAGATCTGCTTTTGACTGTTCGATATCAAAAGGAAGGAGCCATTCCCCTTCTTTTTCGGTTCGTTTCTTCTCGGACATATCTGTTATGAAACCCATTAAACCCGCCAATGGGGAGTCAGGATCCCCCTTGAAGGCACTTAGGCTGGAAGAAGATTTCTTTTTATCTGGGGAATAGCTCAGGACCATCACATCTTCGTGGTATGATGCAATTTGACGTTTAACCAAAGTCGTTACCCCTTCTCCGAGAGACAATATTAATGTGACAGAAGCGATGCCTACAATGATGCCAAGTGTCGTCATAAAGACTTCAATTTTATTGGCGCGTATTTCATTCAGAGCTAAACGAATATATTCAAACATTAGGACTTTTTAACAAACATTCCTTCAACGACAAATTTGTTTGGTTGATCGATAATCTTATCTTCAGTCGTAATCCCGCCTTTAATATGCACGTTCTGATTGCCAATAAGACCCACATCTACTTGCCGTTTCACAGCGGTATTCTTTTCATTTACGAATACATAATAAGAATCCTTGTCTTTGTATAACGCAGACAAGGGAAGGGCCGTGACAGGGTGTGGTGTGTTGTTAAGGACGAGTTCAATACGTAATTTTTGATTTAAATATTGATGTCTTTGCCCTTTTTCCCTAGGTTTGAAGGTCAATTCTACCAATACCCCTTTCTTAGAGACAAAGCCACTGATGAGTTTGATGACACCTGTCCCAATGGATTTACGTGAATTGGATCGTGAGAAATAATTGATTTTCATGTTATGTGACAGTCTTTCTGCGTAGATCTTAGACACATAAAATCGGGCATACAGATCAGATATTTTAGATAGTGTGAGAATATGCTCATTTTTCACGACAAGATCACCGTCAAATTTCTTTTGGTCTGTTATCCACCCGCTGAAGGGTGCAATGATTTTAAGCTGATCGATGGCTTCTTTTGCATCTTCATAATTCGTCACACTTGACGTGTAGGTATCTTTTTTATAGCGATTGAAATCACGCTTGGACGTGATCACAGATTCCTGTGATGCCAAATCCTTCTGATATAACAGTTTGGTGGTGTTATACGTATTTTCCAGATCTTTTAGTTTTTCAGTCGACTCGATATATTTTTTGTGAGTGGTCTTAAGTGTTTTATCTGCATCGTCACTTTGTAACCGCATGAGTAATTGTCCCGACTTTACCCTCTGTCCAAGCTTAATATACGTCTTATCAACATTTGCATAAGTATTATAGGTAAATTCTTTTTCTACCCGTGCTTTCACTTCTGATTCTGTGATGATTTTGTCGGTAACGATTTGTTCGTTCAAATGGATGATCTTGGCTTTTACCATACTTTCGCCCGAAAATAACCGACTAAAATATGTCCAGCTATAGATGATAACCATTAGAATACTGCCCGCTATAACAATATTTTTAATGGTCGATCTCAGTTTGCTTATATCTCGTTTTCGTGTTGTTAATACCATATCAATAACCTCCTATTTAATGGGAACGTATTTTTCAGTGGGAATGAATAACCCCGATGCTGTTTTTAAATCAAAAACAGCCGCCAATAAGTCTTTCTTATTCGTGAATAATTGGTCAATACTGGTTTCAAGCGACTGTATCGCTAAATTGACATCATTGAATGTCGTGCTGCCCTCTTCAAACTGATGAAGGGCAATCTTGTATTCTTGTAATGCAGAAGTATAAAACAAATTTAATATCGCATCTCTTTCTTTTTTTGTAACCACTTGATTATATTTGTTGATGATGAGGTCGTGTATACGCCTCACTTTTTCTTTAAAGGTTTTTTGCGCATTTTCGTAAGACTCTCGTTTATTTCTGTGGTTAATATCCGTTTGCCCTTTATCCAACAATGGAATGCTTACAGAATAGGATACCTGATACGGATAGGATTCAGCCGCAGGTTCTTTTACAATTGACTTTGATAACACAAAATCAATATCTGGTACTAGGGTAACAAGAGAGTTTTCATAGTCAATACGCTTACCTTCTAATTCAAGCACAAGGGCTTGGTACTCTTTATTGTATCGTATCCTTCTTAAATATCTGTTCGGACTGGATACGGTCAAATCCATGTCCAGTTTGTTTAATAATACAAATGTTTCTGTATCAGAAATTCCCAGTATTTGATATATTTCCCGTTTATTTTCGTTCACTTGGGCCATAAAATTAAGATAGTTAGATTCTTCTTGCAATTTACTAACCTTGGCTTTGATGAGCTCACTGCCCGAAATTTGGCCCAACTCAAATTTAACTTGTTTTAATTTTGCCAGTTTACGTTGCTCAGCCAGTCGTTCATTGGCATTATTAAGCTTTACCATATCATCTAAATAACTGATGTAGGTATCAATAAGGGTTTTGATAAAGTCTTCTATATCCGCAATATAGGTCATCTTTCCGGTAATAAACGCATATTCTTCTTTTCGAAGCTGATATTCACTATGGGCTTGTGCTTCCGGTGTGAGGGGCAGGCTATATCTGGCCTCTATTCTTTGTGTGTCAGGACTGAAATTCTGAGGTAATGCTGTGGATTCGTTAAACCGATGGGATAAAGATAACCGTAAACTTTCACCAAACAAAAAGGGAAATTCTTTTGAACCAGATAGGGTAGATGTTGAACTGGTACCTGCTCCTTGGGCTTCAAACCCGTCTAATTCACCAGAATACTGAACATCATGCCGGTATGACAACGCAAATCCGTACCGGTTTTGGAACTGTTCGTACTTTTCACGGACCCCACGGTACTTTTCTTCAATTGCGACAATCTTATCGTTATTGTGGTTGGATAAAGCCTTTTTTAGGAATCGCGTCAGTGTATAGTCCTCGGGGTACACTGGAGAGAAAAAAATCCCGCAAAGTATGAGTATCCAAATCTTCATTATTCTGGACTTATTCAACAAGGGTGGTTGCAAATTCTTCATATCGTAGACCATCAGTTGTTTTTACAAATAATCGGAGGTTGATTTTATCCTCTTCAAACTCTTTGGGCAGCAAGATGTCTGTTTTCCATGTATTTGAATTTTCTGCTTTTTCCATAGTAAAAAGTTGATTGGGAATGCCTTCTACTTTAACAGATACCTTTTCAACACGAATGTCTTCTTTAAATTCTTTTTGGACTGTAAATGATTCACCCCGTTTCACAAACTTGGGTAGGTCGATCGAAACCGATTCAGATAACCGTGAAAAAGACTCTATTTGTTTAGATAGATCTTCTTTGGCCTCTCCTGCTCGAAGGGAAATGTTTTCATTGAGAATATCTTCCACATTAAGAAATGAAATGCGTGTTGTACTATCTTTTTCAAGAGGAGGGTTTAAATACCACACCAGTGATGCGGCTAGATGGGGCCGTACAGCATTACTGGGATCATAAAGACCTGTTGAGTGGAACACAACATCGATCATTAAATAAATACTCTTGGTGAGTTCTTCATCATAGCGGCCGCCCAAATAGAAAATGCCGCCCTTACTGTTTATGAAAGTTTTATCCCCAAATGGGACTTTATATCCACCGATAAGATAATAGTGTCGTGGGCCGTATGTCTTTATTTTTTTACCAAAACCAACGGACACATCCCCCAGTCCATTTACAAATAAGGAAGACTCTAACAGAAGAGAGTCCATGTATAAAAAGTCTATCTTTTGATTCATAAGAAGCCGAAAAGAAACGGCCACATCATCAGGATTGTCGCCCAAACTGGTCCTCAGGCCACCACCCACCCTAAATGCAAACGCTTGACTTGAAATTAAACAGATCATGAATACAACGAATAAATGCTTTTTCACGTAATACCTCCAACTAGCCATCTCTATTTCCTCCCGCTAAGAACGGACCAGTATAGTCAACTTGGAAAGTATGGTCAATATTCTTAGAAAATATATATCAAACGTTACTAGACTGATTATATGACTCGAAGAGTGATTCTATGATCGATATGAATCTTGCTTTCGTCAACGGGGGTACCCAAAAACAGCTGACCCTCATTTTTAAGAGTTCCAATATCAAATGACGTTTAAGATGATTCGCTATGAGAATAATATGCGTATCTTCACCCGGAATCTTGTCTTGAATATGCCTTAGCAAATCTATGGGGTTCTTTGATTGATGATTGACCAATATCAGATCAGGTTTCTTCTTTGAAGAAAGTTTTTTGAGAAAAGTGTCTCTATCAGATTCAAATGAAAAACGAATATGGGGTATATTTAAGGCTTTGATGGCCTTTTGATCACTTTCAGAGAGATATCCCAATAACCGAAGGGTTTTATGTTTCAACCGGGATTCTTTGGCTTTGAAATCAGTTTTATCACTCTGTATTCCGATAAGCTCTAAAAATAAATTAAGAAGTTTCATGATTTGAAATGTCTGGTTTTGAGTGCATATCGGCCTCTAATTGATTTATATTCATGTCCGCACATTTTCTGCCATCAAAAAGGGTGATAATTCGGTCTGCATATAGAGCCACGTGCTCATCATGTGTGACGATAATAATCGTAGGCTGATATTGCTCTCTCATATCTCGCAGTAAGGACATAATTTCTTTTTCTGTCGATGTATCCAAATTTCCGGTGGGTTCATCTGCCAAAATTAAGGAAGGTTTATTGACCAATGCCCTTGCAATGGCCACCCGCTGACGTTGACCGCCTGATATATCTCCAGGAAGGTGATGCATGCGATCCCCAAGTCCCACACTCCTCAACGCAATAGATGCAAGATCCATACGTTCAGTCAGACCATAGTTAGTGTATACCAATGGAAGCGCAACATTTTCTTGAATGGTCATTTTTTCAAGTAAATTGAAACTTTGAAACACAAACCCGATTCCTTTACTCCTGACTTCAGCCATTTCGTTGTCAGAACTTTCTTTCATATTTTGCCCATTAAAATAATACTCACCATCTTCAATAGGGTCCAAGCACCCTAAAATATTCATTAAGGTTGTTTTACCTGACCCCGATGTGCCCATTATCGATATGAACTCACCTTTTTCTGCTTTAAACGTTACGTTTCTGAGTGCATAAAAGGTGTTGTTGCCAGATGTGTACTGCTTCGATACATTTCTTACGTCAATAATATTCATAATTATATATCAGATCTCCTATTTTGACTGTAAATGAAGTCAACAGAATGATTTATCATACAATACTTATAAAGTCATGTCACAATTGAATGTATTGGGCGCTCGTTTGAGGGTTTTCAGAGAGAGACAACACGGACTTGTAAATCTCATCATAGATGGCCACTGAAATAATCCTATTTTGGGTGCTTTTAAATAGATAAATGGTCCCTTCCAAAGACGTATTCAATAGGTGACCTTTTAAATACACATCTGGAGAAAGAGGGTCCCCTTCCAAAACAGGGAGTTCCCCATTAAAATTTCTTACATAGGCCAGGCCAGATTGGGCCAAATAATGAACCTTAGCCGCCGAAAATTGATAGGATGATGCTAATTTAGATAAGCGGTATGAGCGAAACAATGAAGTGGCCATGCTCATGAATAAAACCATGATAATAAGCAGAAAAATGAGGCCAAACCCCTCAGAATTATGTTTCTTTTTCATTGGGTAAGTGAATGGCCATATGGTGCTCTCTCAAGGAAGATCTAAATCGAATATGAATCATTCCTTTACCTTGTTTTTCGAAATGCAATGAGCGGATATCGAGGGTTTTGTTCAAATATGCCGTATGGCGATTTGCGCGCCTTTTGATGCGATTGTTTTTAAGAGAATACGAAATGGTTTCCCCTTTTATATTCACAAACTGGACGTGTATTGGCGTGATGAATAATGTCTCGTGTAACGTCTTTAAATCTGTTTCTATGAAATGTGACACATACGCCCATTCATGAAAATAAATCATTTCTCGGGTAAGATAACCCATTCGTTTCTGTATAACCAAAAAGGCAGGAACCACACTGGTCATGAGGATTAAACCCACCATAAAAGTGACCAATAACTCAACAAGGGTGAATCCTTGGCGATTTTTAGGGGTGTATGTCAATGAGTACCTCTATCTTGCGGGATTGAGTGACAAAATAAGTGTATTTCTGTAATCCATCTGAGGTTTTCTCTACAGTAAGGTAAGGTGACGCGATGATGGTACCATATAGTGCAGACTCAAAAATCACTTTCCCTTCTTCCAATTGGCCTTGAAATTGACCCTGCTGATGGATTCCTTTTTGGAGTTTTATGATAAATAATGACGACATGGAAATCAGTGTTGTTAATAAAGCCATCGTCACGAGGCTACCCAGTAAAATAAACCCACGATGCATTCTTAAATCCATGTCAGGCGCCCATGTCCCACAACGATTGAGATTTTATGAAGTGCCTTTGATCGACTCACAAAGATTGACCCAGAATACTTCGTATGACCTTTATGGGTAAACCCTATTTTTCCCTTCATTTTTGAAGATAACGGATGGGGTATTTCTATATTTGGAAGTGCCCTATGCCTATTATTAAGAGAAAATGTCGCATGATCTAGAGTAAACGTTGTATCTGATTGTGTGGCAATGGAAAGAGATCTCCCTGTATACATTAATTGAAGCATCTCAAGAGACAAAAGTTTGGCTTGCATCTTTACATGAATTTTTGGTGCGCTAAGCGCTATTCCCAGTCCTAAAACTGAGAAAATGGCCATTGTAACGACAAGCTCTATGAGTGAATATCCATTACGGACCAAAATACCATCCAAAAATCTTTTGTCCCCAAAATAAAGAGATCACAGCCGCTAAAATAATCGCAGGTCCTAATGGCAGAGTATCTGCAATGTTTTTTCGTTTACACACAATAAAACCCAGGGCCATTCCACCGCCAATCATAAAACTAATGTAAGTCGACAATAAGATCAGTTTAACCCCAAAGGCAGCCCCAATAGCTGCAGACAGTTTCATATCGCCTCCTCCCATTGCTTCTTTTTTGTATACCCACTTCCCAATCACACCAATAATCCAAAAAATGAGATAACCCACGACAGCTCCGTAAACGGCGTCTGGGAGCCGTTGAAAGTAAAGTGCCATGATCACATTAAGACCCAATAGGGGGTAGGTGAGTGTATTGGGCAATAATCCGGTTTCAATATCTGTCCAAGCCAGTATATGTAATGCCCATAACATCACCCCCATTTGAAATGCATAGGGTGTGAGTCCAAACATCACCCAAGTAATCAAAAAGATACCAATCGTTCCCACTTCGACCAACAGGTACCGAAGGGATATTCGTTTTTTGCAATAGACACATTTTCCCATTTGATACACGTAACTAAGGATGGGAATGAGCTGCCAAAAGCCAAGAATATGGGCACAATCTGGGCAGTGAGACCGTTTGAAAACAATATCTTCATCCCGAGGAAGCCGATAAATGAGCATGTTGCTAAAACTTCCCAAAATAGAACCCGCAGTAATCAGGGAAATAACAATATATATATCAGACATGAAGGTCATTCAGGGCACAAAAGGCATCCACTGTATTTGTCATGAGCATGGCAATGGTCATGGGGCCAATGCCGCCTGGAACGGGGGTAATGGCGCTTGCGACTTTTGACACGTCTTCAAAATCAACGTCTCCGACCAATTTATATCCTTTTTCAGGGTCAGCAACTCGGTTAATTCCCACGTCAATGACCACCGCCCCAGGTTTAATCATTTTTGATGTGACCATCATTGGTTTTCCCATCGCAGCAATCACTATGTCAGCCGTTTGAGTGATTTCTTCAAGATTGGAGGTCCGAGAGTGGCATACTGTCACCGTTGCGTTACAGCCCTTGTTTTTTTGCATGAGAATGGCTGCAAGAGGTTTTCCAACGATATTGCTTCGGCCTAATATCACCACATGTTTACCTTCCGGATCAATATTATAAAATTTCATCAGCTCCCAAACACCAAAGGGTGTACAGGATTTCAAAGTGGGAAGCCCTGCCAACAATTTACCCAAATTCTCAGGATGAAACCCGTCGACATCTTTTTGTGGGGAAATAATAGAAAGCATTTTTTGGTCATCAAACCCTTTGGGTAATGGCAATTGCAATAAAATACCTTGGACCTTGTCATCATTATTCAACGTATTTAATAGTTTTATTAACGTCTCTTCACCATCTTCCGGTGCAAGATCATAATCAAAAGAAGCGATCCCCAATTCTTTGCAGGTTTTTTTCTTCATGGATACATACGTTTGTGACGCTGGATTGTCACCCACCAATATCACCGCAAGGCCGGGCGTTTTACCCGATTTTTCTTTGAGGGCATGAATTTTTTCTTTCAAAACTTTCAATAACTGGTCTGAGACAGGCCGTCCTGCCAAAATGTGGGGTGTCATAATTTTAAGAAGAAGGGGAGGCTTCCTGGTTCAGGACGTACCGTTGATTATCTTCAACACCGTCCTCATATTTGGAATACGTCCCGTCTTTATACCCTTTGTTTTGACGGTCATGGTTCAGTTGGTTCTTTTTGAAATACAAATCGAATACCTCTTTTGAGTCAAGACCCGCAATAGTGCACATGGACACCCAAAAATGGAGCATGTCGATCAATTCAATTTTGACGTTATCCCAATCATCATCATCTTTTTTCCACCATTTCCAATTGAGGCTGTCCACCGCTTCAGCAGATTCTTGGCGATGCGCTAACTCAAATTCCAAAAACCGTTTCCTGCGAATTTCAGGGTCTTTGATCTCTGTATATAAATCGGAATTTATTTTCTCATTAAGGGTTTTTTGTTCTTGAAAAATATCTTTTAGTTCCATGTTAATCTCCTTGGCCCACTATTCTAAAACATTATCCTGTAAAAGAGTAGTCGGTATCAAAGAGGCCGCCCCAATCAGTGCTGCCAAATCGGAATCTGGAATGGGTAATAGAATCATGTCTGGGTGATGTTCCTCAATATCTGCTTGTGCGGTTTCACGCAATAATTCGGACAAGCGGCCTTTGGTTCCCAAACTGCCGCCAAAGAGAAAAATAGAGGTCTTTTTTGCTTTTTCAATATCACTTTCAGGCCAATTATTAATGGGATCTATTTTTGACAGGTCACCGGATAATATTTGCGTCACCAATTGAGATAAATAATGTCCCATTTCAATAATTTGAGGCGAATATTGTGTAAATAAGTCATCATGGTCATTAACGTCCTTTCCAGAATGTCCCAATTTTGCGAACACAGTGCCCGATAATACATCTTCTGCTTTTACGGGTTCTTGATCGTCCAATTTAAGTGCAACATCAAATATATGACCGTCAGAGTAAAAATCAAGAACCCCTTCAGGTGTTACATTCGCAAAACCGCCCCCAAGGCCTGTTCCAGGCCCAATATACGCAATATTATGACCCAAAAACTCTGATTCTAAATCGGGGTCTTTTTTCAAAATTAGGTTTAATCCACCACACATTTGAGCAATCGCATCATTAAAAAGGTGAATCGAATATCCCTCCCAGATCATGGTTTTGAGTAACTCTTGCATATCAACACCATTAAACTCTCCAGAGAATTGTTCCAAATTAAACGCGGTTCCATCTGCAATAATTGTCTGGGGTGTACCTATCAGATTTCCAGGTGTACCGACACCGATAATGGGTAATAAAGAGCCCTTATTTTCTTTGCAAAATTCCTCCGCTTGCGCAACACATTCACTAAAATCATGGGCCACGGCGCGCATTCCTTTTGAAGTGGCAACTTGAGTTGAGTGAATCAGGGAAATGGGTAAACATTGGTTATCTAACTGGAATAGACCGCTATTAATCGTGGTCCCGCCGATATCAACCGTTAAAAGTAGGCTTACTCCCATTCAATTGTGGCAGGCGGCTTCGAAGAAATATCATATACGACGCGATTGACGCCCTGAACTTCGTTAATGATTCGAGAAGAAATGCGTTCAAGTAGGTCGTAGGGCAAATGAACCCAAGTTGCTGTCATGGCGTCTTCAGATGACACGGCCCGAACAGCGATGGTATTTAAATAGGTGCGCTTATCTCCTTGAACACCCACCGTTTTGATCGGCAATAATACGGCAAATGCTTGCCATATTTTTCTATAAAGACCCGCAGCTTTAATTTCATCCATGACGATGACATCTGCTTCTTGTAATATTTTGACGCGATCTTTTGTTACTTCTCCTAAAATACGAATGGCGAGACCGGGGCCTGGAAAGGGTTGTCGAAATACAATTTCCTCAGGAACACCCAGTTCAAGACCCACTTTTCGAACCTCATCTTTAAAGAGTCGTTTAAGGGGTTCAATAATGGTAAAAGCCATCTTTTCAGGAAGCCCTCCCACATTGTGATGGGTTTTGATTTTTACAGCTGTACTGGAAACTCCCACTGTTGCAGACTCAATAACGTCAGAGTACAGTGTTCCTTGGGCAAGAAAAGGATAGTCACTTTTCAGTTCAACGGCTTTTTCTTCAAATGTGCGAATAAATTCTTCCCCGATCAGCTTTCGTTTCTTTTCAGGATCCACAACACCGGATATTTTCTTGTAAAACCGTTCAGATGCATTAATATCTAATAAATCGATTTTGAATTTGTCAGTGAATAAATTTCGAATACGCTTTGATTCTCCTTTTCTCATAAATCCCTGGTCAATAAAAATACAGGTCAATTGATCCCCAATAGCCTTTTTAAGAAGGGCCGAAACGGTGGTAGAGTCCACGCCACCAGATAAGGCACAAATGACCTTTTTATCTTGAACTTCTTCTTGAATCTTTTTGATGGCTTCCTCAATGAATGAAGCGGCTGTCCAGCTGGGCTCGCATCCGCAAATAGACAAGACAAAATTACGAAGAATATCCATTCCTTTAGGCGTATGGGCCACTTCAGGATGAAACTGAACGCCATATATTTTGGAAGATTTATCACCTATTGCCGCAGTAGAGCAATTTTCAGTATGTGCCAGTTTTTGAAATCCGTCTGGTAACTGGGTAATCGAATCTCCATGACTCATCCATATGCTCATCTCGAGCAACAACCCTTCAAAAAGGTCAGCGTTATTATCTATCAGCAAATTGGCTTTGCCGTATTCATGTTTCTTGCCTCTTTGGACCATTCCTCCGAGTTGTTTTGTAATCAAATGCATGCCATAACAAATACCAAATATGGGAATACCGGATGTTAAAATATCAGGGTCACAAACAGGAGCATTGTCTTCAAATACAGAAGAGGGGCCTCCTGAAAATATAATTCCTTGTACGTGATGGTCTTTTAGTTTTTGGAGGGTGGTATCATGAGGCAACACTTCAGAGAATACATGACACTCTCGAATGCGCCTGGCGATTAATTCACTATATTGAGAACCAAAATCAAGAACAATAATACGTTGCTGCGGGGTCATCCTTTGAACATGCCCAAGCTCTGTGCTTTTTGATAGACTTTTCCTTCTGTTAAAAGAGAGGGTGCAATCAGCACTTTGCTTTCATGCATATCAGCGATGGTTTCAGCGCCTATGGTGGCCATGCATGTTCGAATGGCGCCGGACAAATTTTGTGACCCGTCATCAGAGGTAGATGGGCCAAATAGAATTTGTTGGAGAGGGGCAATGGTACCCACTTCAATTCGGGAACCTCTTGGTAAGACTGCATTTGGCGTGGCCATTCCCCAATGAAACCCTTTTCCAGGTGCTTCAGTTGCTTTGGCAAGAGGGGATCCAATCATGACCGCGTCTGCACCCACACCCAGGGCCTTGCAAATGTCCCCTGAGACAACAATACCGCCATCTGAAATCACAGATACGTAACGACCAGATTCATTGAAATAGGTTGCACGGGCTGCAGCCGCTTCTGCGACAGAGGTTGCCATTGGAATACCGATACCCAACACCCCTCTTGTGGTGCAAGCTGCGCCAGGGCCAATGCCCACAAACACCGCGTCCACACCGGTTCTCATCAAATCAAGCGTCACTTCATACGTTGCACTATTTCCGACCATGACAGGAATGGGTAATTCTTTGCAAAATGCGGCCACATCCAATACTTGATGGTCTGTTTTTCCCTTAAAATGTGTAGATACCACAGTAGATTGAATGAGAAACGCATCAGCGCCTGCGGCAGCCGCAATGGGTCCCAATCGTTGTGCACTTTGAGGCGTGGAAGAAATGACGGCCTGTACCCCTGCATCTTTGATGGTTTTGATACGTAAAGATACCAGATCATCACGAACCTTATTTTCTTGGTAAATGGATTGCATGAAGGGGACATAGTCTTTTTTAGAGACACTGGATATTTTGTCTAAAATTTCTGTTGGATCATCATATCTTGTTTGAACCCCTTCAAGGTTGAGAATGCCCAGAGAGCCTGCTTTTCCGAGTAATATGGCTGTTTCCGGGCTCACCACAGAGTCCATAGCTGAACCGATGATGGGAATTGATAATGAAATGGGGCCAATTTTAGCAGATATGTCTACAATATCCGGATCGAGTGTTCTGGACGAAGGTGCAAGTGCAATTTCATCAAATCCATAAGCTCTTTCGAATTCTTTTGGCATAATTAAATCCACGTTGTGCTCCTATCTGACTAAAAAATATGTCGAGAATCCTAGCAAAACACCCCTCAGGTGTCAAACCTTGAGGCAAACATCCATTCTTGAATCAGGTGAAAAGTATGTATTAAATCGGTTGGATATGAGTGTGTTAACTGTTGATAGGTTCTCAATTTACTTTTAATATCCCGCTTCAAAAGTGCATGATGTGCGCCTTTGGCACTTTCATAAGTGGCATCTGTACGACCTGTAATTAAAAAGAATCGAGAGTTTATGTAAGCATGACTCTCTTTTTGAATCGAAACGATGGGATTCATTTTTTGATTATAGAATCCAAAAATTGAGATGACGTTGGGAAACTTTTGGGGGTAAAGGAGACCCAACTCTAAGGCAAAAGTGCCCCCTCTTGAATAGCCGGCAACAATTGACCGCTTATAATCAATGGTAAAGTGGTTGGACACTTTTTCACGAAGAGCCAGTATCATTTTACGATCATCAGTGGGTGTTCGAATAAATCCTTTATTAAATTCACTCCCCTTAGGGCAAAGCAAAATGTAGCCCAACTTATCTGAGATAGGGCGCCATTTTTCAAGTGTGTTTTCTGGGGTTTGCTTCATGCCATGTAAGGCAATAAGAAGCGGGTAGGGTTTATAAAATTTATGGGATTGGGGTAAATATAATAAGCCAGAGGCCCCATTGGGGAGGGTTATTTGTTTGGGGTTGTTTTGAAGTAATGGGTAAACAGAAGATTGGTCTCCGAATACCATTAAGACAGTAAAACACATGAGTAACAAACGGTTCATGATGGTGACGGGAGGTCCCACTGAAATTCCCGTGGGTCAAATAAATGAATATACAATGTGATGGCCTGTGGTAATTTTATGATATCAGGAAAGGTAAGAAGACCGGTTATTTTGGAGTCAGATTGATTAATTATTTTCCAAGAAAGAGGTTCCTGGGCGTGGGTTTGGTCGAGGTCTAAATAAGATACTTTTCGAATATCAAACTCAAAAATGGCGGGCATTTCAAAGCTT
>JABSQL010000119.1 GCA_013215865.1 Candidatus Margulisiibacteriota bacterium | reverse complement strand
CCTTAAAAATGGTTTTTAAATTTTCTACTTTAAGCATGGGTATCTCTTGGGTTACACATTTCTCTAAGCGTATCTCCTAAAAAATTAAATGCCAACACAGTTAGGGTAATTAAGATCCCTGGAAAAATAGCCATCCAAGGTGCTTCATACATAAATGATAAACTATTTTGAAGCATATTTCCCCAACTGGCATGGGGCGGCTGAACGCCTAACCCTAAAAAGCTTAACACGGATTCTGTTAATATAGCACTTCCTACCCCAATGGTCGCCGCTACGATTATGGGATTTAATGCATGGGGAAGAATATACTTCACAAGTAAGCGAAAAGAATACACCCCTCTTGATTTTGCTGAAGTCACAAATAAACGCTCCTTGATGCTTAACACCTCTGCACGCACCAACCGTGCCACTCCCATCCAGCTTGTAATACCAATCACCACCATGACATTATAAATACTAGGCTCTAATATCACTTGAATAGTGAGTATCAGAAATATCGTGGGAATGGCCATCAACATATCCACTGTTCTCATGATTATTTCATCAACAATCCCCCCCAAATATCCTGAAAATAGTCCCACGATTAAACCAAAAGTCGTCGAAATGCCCACGGCGACAACGCCCACCGTTAAGGAAATACGTGCACCATAAACCGCACGTGCCAATATATCTCTGCCCAAGTCATCTGTACCAAATAGGTGTCCCAATGAGGGCCCTGAGGGTATTGCAACCGTATTTGGATCAAATACATTGGGATCCATCCCTGTTAGCATTGGAAAAAATACAGCCGACAGTGCTAAACTTCCTAAATATAATATAGATAGTTTACCTTTTTTATCCATTTACTATGAGGGCTTCCGAATTCTGGGGTCTACCATTGCATACGCAATATCTGCACATAAATTCCCTAATATGATTAATACAGAAGTAAACAACAATGTACCCATAATGATAGGGTAATCTCTCGCAAAAATCGCATTCACACCCAACTGCCCCATTCCTGGCCAGGAGAATATATATTCAATAATAAATGACCCTCCTATTAAATCAGGCAAACTGAGCCCCAGTATCGTAATAATGGGCAATGCGGCATTTTTAAATGCGTGTTTATATAAAATTCTTGTTTCTGATAGGCCTCTTGCCCTTGCACAGGTAATATAATCTTGGCTCAATATTGAGATAATTCCAAACCGATGGTACCGGGTTAAACTGGCAATCCCCCCTACTAGAATGGTCAGCAACGGTAAAAATAAGTGATGGGCAATGTTCAGGACTTGAGAAATCATGCTCGACCCCATTAATTCCGGATCTAAGAATCCAGAAGTGGGAAACAAGTCCAACTTCAAAGAAAAGCCCAAGATAAATATTAATCCCAGCCAAAATGCAGGAATAGATAGCCCCACAAAAGTGAACACCGTTACAGAATCATCAAATACCGATCCTTTTTTATAACCGGATAACAACCCCAATGGAAGTGTGATCATCAATATAAGCACTAAAGACGACATTGATAAAATCAAAGTCGCAGGGAGTCTTTGCAGTATCGCAGACATCACATTCTGACCTGACACAAAAGAAAACCCTAAATTTCCTTTACATACTTCCTTTAACCATTTTCCATACTGCAATAGAAGTGGATCATCAAATCCCAAGTTTTCACGAATTTGAGCCATGTCTTCTTTTCCCATTTGGGGATCCATATAGTTTGACACGGGGTCTCCGGGCGCCATTTTCATAATCATAAAAGACAGAAACGTAATACCAATAATGAGGGGTATTGCAGCTATTAGCCGCTTAACCACATAATGCATTGACTTCAGGGGTTGGTGCTTTTAGCAATATATACATTCTCAATATTATTGAACAGTCCCGCAGGTCCTGGAGAAGATAACCCTTTAACCCGTGAATTGACAGCAACGAGGCTGTCTGGATAAAAGAGAAAATAATAGGGAACATCTTTTGCGATCTCAGAATACAGCTTGCCATAAATAACTTTTCGTTTTCCCCTTTCTACTTCCAAACGTCCATCTACCAGTAATTTGTCTACTGTTTCATTTTGATATCCAATAAAATTAAACCCTTTGGGATACTGAGATGAGTGCCATATAGAGTATGCATCCGGGTCTAGACCCAGTGACCACCCCAGGATAACCGCATCAAAGTCTTTCGGATCTTTGTGTTCATCTAATAATTTGTTAAAAGAACTCCATTCCATCATTTGGAGTTTCATTTTTATGCCCACATTCGTCAAAAATTGCTGAATAATTTGTGCGCTCTTTTCACCTACCTGACTACCCTTGCCCATCATCACGGTAAATTCAAGAGGAATACCTTTTTTTTCAAAAATCCCCGTTTTAGTATTTTTCTTATATCCAATCTCTTGTAAAATCTGAATACTTTTTTCAGGATTATAGCCATACTTTTCAATTTTGGACTCATTCGGATAGGACCACATGACAGGGCTTGTGGGTAAATACGCCGGTCGACCAAACCCTTTCAAGACATTCTTAACCAACGTATCACGGTTAATGGCATGTGAAATGGCTATTCTTACTTTATGATCAGAAAATAAAGGGCTTTTTAAGTTAAATCCCATATAGGTGTAATTTAATTGGGAAAACCGATAAATATCAAGGTTATTTTTCGATTGATACCGTTCATAATCCTTTGGAGGTATACCAGAGGTATCAATTTCACCTTTTTCTAGGGCGACCAATGCGGTATTAGTATCCGGAATCATTTTTAATATGATCCCCTTTAATAAGGGCTTCTTACCAAAATACTGATCATTCCGAGATAAGCGGATATACTGGCCTGACTTCCACTCTTCAAACTTAAAAGGTCCTGTTCCGACGGGTTTACGGTTAAAACTAGCTTGGTTAATATTTTCTTTTTCTAAAATATGCTTGGGTAATATGGGAATGCTCAAGCGTACCAATACAGGCGCAAACGGTTTTGGGAGTGTTGCTTGAAAAATATGGGTGCCCATTTTTTTAAATTGTATGGGTACGCCATCTATGATGTAACTGCTTCGTCGCACGGTGTTGGTTTTAGGGTCTAACAAGGTGTTAAACGTAAATACAACGTCATCTGCTGAGAAAGGAGCCCCATCATGCCATTT
>JABSQL010000118.1 GCA_013215865.1 Candidatus Margulisiibacteriota bacterium | reverse complement strand
TTTACAAGCATCTATATGATTGTCTGTTTTAAATTAGCAGTCCCGCTTCGTTTTATCTCTTTTTTCTCCTTGTTTCCCTTTCTTTCAATCTAACGGTCACTTTCGTTCCTACTTATTTACCCTCATCTTTACCTACAGTTCGCTCTATAGAGCCTGTTTTTCATATTTCTTTTGGTATTGCACAAACTGGCCCGAAAGTATGATAATATATGGAAATTAAAAAATGCTAATATGTAAAATCATTTCTTGTTATTATAATAGACCGCTCTTAAACCAACCCCAAAGCGTACCACAGCTCCTTACACTAAAAAAAATAGAAAAAGAATATTTCGTCAGAATAGAAAGGTATTTAGCTTATTTAGAGCCCCGAATTCGGGATATTAACCGTCATTGCCCCAAGATCATCCCAGATTTTTTTCATATGTTCGAAGATATTACTGAAACAGCCTCAGTTTATTTAACTTCACAATATAAGGCATTAAATAAACCTTTCGAATTTAACCCCAAAAAAATGGCATCTATAGATAATCAAAAAAAACGAATATATCAAAAAATTATAGCTTATAGCGGCATTTCTAAAGAAGAATATAGCAAATTTAAAAACAAACCTCTTCTAAAACAACTACAAGAAATTGCAAAAGCCTCCATACAATATCAAAATAATTTGAGTATATTTGGACAGGCAAAGCAAGCCTTTAACGATAGCTTTTTTGGATATTTGCCCTCATACTTGGGTAGAATTACCATATCCGAAATCATCAAATGTATTTTCCAAATAGAAAAAAAGCACCCTATCCCTCAAAAATATAAGCTGCCATCTGTTTCCAATTTGGACGTCCACAACATGAGTAACATAGCAGGCAGCACAATAGGCATGGGCCTCGCTTACTATTACGGCTTGTCCTTTGGCTTACCCTGCTTTATGGGATTATTCGCTGGAAACATGTTAGTAGCATCAAATAAATTAATAGGCATTGAAAAGTCAAAAATGGGCGCTTATTTTTCTTTTGTGAAACCCCGTCATGTCCTTTTTGGATCAACCCTAATAGGAGTCATTTCCCCCTACCTTTACGGTTGGTGGATGTCAGGCCCTGATCATCTGTCCATTGAATTACCTGATAACGTAGAATGTGATGTCTGGCATGCCCCATTTAGAGGTATGATGATTCAAGAAGAATCATGCAGCCAACTCTTAAGCAATACCATTTGTAGATGGACACATCTTTCAATAGGAAATGTCTCCCAATTATTGAAAGATGCCGGTTTAAATGGGAAAGATGACATGGTCTGCTTTTATGCATTGCCAAGTATGCATTGAACCTTGTCAATTTCGAAGGAGATTGTTCAATTTTAAAATTCGGCATTGAAATATAATGATAATTCCCTATAATTAAGGACTAAATATCAATTTTTAAAGTGTTTGTTTATTGAGATATGGAGGAAAATAAATGAATCATAAAATTATTTCTCATAGAAGCCCTGCTTCTCATGAGTATGGCAGTATTAAACCTCAAAATGTTTTTAGTTCAAGTTATGAATACCGAAGGCTCTCAGATGATGAGCAAAAGCATGCTGAGCAAAAACATAGTCAACCATTAGAATTAACAGCTTCAGAAAAAAAACGCTTAATAGCTTGTCTGAAAAGCCTGGGTTTCTCTATGAGAGCCAACAACTCTCCCGAACCGAGTGAATCAAAAGAATCTGAAGAAAAACTAAAAGATATATTTTCAACAGATATAGATGGCGAAAATGAAATATCACTCCCAACTCTTTTAAAAATACTCGAGCTAGAAGAGTCACAATTTTGGACGCTTTGTCGTTGGGCAAAGGTTGATTCCTTACCCGGGGATATTCTGTGGGCCTGCATTGGACATGAAATAACAAATGGCAGGTCTTTTCCAACAACCTTCAAGTCAAAACTGAATAAGTTACACATTCTTAATGGATTTTTGAAAGGAACGGGAACGACAGTATCCAGACAGTTAAATGGCTATTTTATTGCTCTTCTTGGTTACAGAGTCGCTAAAGATGAAAATATCTCTCCATCTACGATTTTTAAATTGTATACAACCGAAATAAACGATCAAGCGTTTTCATCTCTTCTAAATTATGTTCCCTTGGAATTAATTTTGTCGATATTGGTTTTAATACCCTTAGGAGTGGGCTCCATACGAGGGTGCCAAAAAAGGAAAGATAGCGAATACAGAACAAAGGAGCTAGAGGCAATTATACGTGAATGTAAACAATATAAGGGTAAAAATATTGGCGATTATTACAAGGGATTCTGTATTGTGTTTAACAACGTTGTACCTTGGCTGGTACCGTTACCTACAATAGACAAAAAATTTAGGATACTAGCAACGGCACTTTTGTGGGATAGAAACTTAGAATCAGAAGTAAAGGTTGATATATTTGACCTGATACTCGACTTTGCAATTAACGGACATGGATACACACAAATTGAAGCCATGCAAATCCTTGCTAAAATTGTTCATGGTGTCCATTTAAAAGATCTTCAAAAGATGTATTCTCGCGCAAAAGGTGATGATAATAAAGAGAGTCTTGCAAAGAACATCATTTTACTTCATTTAAAAATTAAAACACGGGCATTATCTGCGTTGCAATCTAAATGTAACACCTATTTAAACACGCAAGAACCTTACCCAGAAAATTCTATTGAGAAATGCCTTAGAGTGACCCCTGACTTAATCACCTCTTTCCCTCGGTATTCATATGCACGATATTTGCTGTGGTGGTCCGGTCATCCAAAAACACAATATGACTGGTTACCCTTCCTGCTTCTTAAAGCGGGGAAACTTACGCTACAGGGAGTGGTTCTTATTTCTCTTATTAACCAGATCATTCAAAAGCTAAACTGTCCTGATCGGCTTTTTGATTTTTCATTTGGATATGGGTTTCCAGTGACTGCAGACCTGTTCACAGAAGACTGCTTTAATGAAGTCATTCGACAATTTCGGCTGGTATCATTAAACCAACCGATTGAGGAGCTATTAGAGATTCTACCAGAATTTCACTTGCCGAATCTAAAATCTTTAGACCTTAGTCATAAGGGGCTAACTGGCCAAGATGTGTCTGCAATATTGTCGCATATAGAAGATATAGGCATTGTTTTAGAAGAGATAGACCTACATGATAATTTGATCGGGGAAGACATCAGTGATATCTCATTTACAACAGGCCTTAAAAAACTCATCTTAAACTTAAATAAAATAGGTCCTGAAGCCATGAAACGTCTATCAATGCCCAGGGGGTTGGAATACTTAGATTTAGGTAACAATACTATCTCAAGTGAGGGTGTGAAGGGGTATGATTTCCCCCGTACTCTTCAAATTTTCTTGATAGGAGAAAACAATATAAGTGATGCTGGCGTACAAAATTTACGTATACCACCTTCTGTTAAGCGACTTAGTTTAAGATCAAATAATATAACAGAATCTGGTTCTTCTAATGTCATGCTTCCTGTCACTATAGAAGAGATTAACTTGAGCGGAAATAAAATAGGATCAGAGTGGGCAAAAAAACTGTCTCAGTTACCGAGGTTAAGAGTTGCCCGACTTAATTTCAATCAATTGGGGGATGAGGGTATACAGATACTCTTTCAGTCTGAAACTTTGAATCGCTCTCTTGTAACGTTAAATGCGAAAGAAAATGGGATTACGGAGGTTGGACTGACAAATCTTGCTAGAATGAAGTCTCTTGTACGACTTCGACTATATGGTAATCGTGTCAACATATTAAATATTCGCCCTCCAAAACAATTGAGGGATCTGAGTGTTGCAAATAACCAAATAAGCATTCTCCCTAATTTAGATAAACAATTTCCTTCACTCACCAATCTCAGCCTTGGAGAAAACCCAATCTCGAGTGAAGTTGCACGAAATGCAACATTCCCAAAAAATCTTGTTTCTCTGTATGCTTATGATTTTGAAAGAAATGTAATTTCTGCATTTAACTTTTCAGCATTAGATAATGTTCGTTTTTTTGATATTCATAAAAATAAATTTTTTCGCCCAGACTTTCATTTTCCTCAAAAGGTGGAGATACTTTACTTGCAGGACAATCAAATTGGCCCTATTTCTATAGCCAGGTTTGAATTCCCTCCCTCTACCCATACTCTCGGATTAAGGGGAAATGAAATCCAGCAAGGTTTACGAAATATAAAATGGCCAGCAAAGCTAGTAGACCTTGATTTAAGCCAAAATAATTTAACCGATTCAGATTTAGAGGGCATTTCTTTTCCGGAAACACTTGAATTTTTGAATTTAAGTAGAAATAACATAGTCGGGGGTAAGAAATTCTTTTCAACAAGCAATTTACCTCAACTAACGCTTCTAGATATGTCTTTTAATAATGTGACTGGTGAGGGTGTCAGAGAGTTAAACTTACCCGCAATTAAATTTCTTGATATTAGTTTCAATAATCTGAATACTGATGATATGAGAATTCTGAGTGAAAAAATTGATTCCTTGCCACAACTACAAAAAACCACTACTTTAGGAAACCCTTATGATTCAGTCGAAGTACAGATACAAAACCAACTTCGCTTTAAAGAATTGATTACACACTGTAGAGATGAATTATGTTTCAAACTACACCCAGAAGTTGTAATTAATTCCAAATCTGAAATCAATTCTTTGGACGACTTATTATATTCTGATAAAAAGGGCGCCCCAAGTGAAGACATCCCTTCCCACACACAAGGAGCAGCCACTCCATTCACACAGGTAACTTCGCTGGAAGATCTATTTCAAGATATACCAGATGTTGAAGCCTTCTCTGCTATGGACAATCCTCAACTGGACTACCCTGACTCAAGTAATATTTATTTCGAATCCTCTCAACCCACAATTTCCTATACGGGTGATTATATTGGTTATTCAGGAATATTAGGGACTTTTGCTGTTACTGCTGTGGGTGGATTAATCTATATTAAACGGCAAGAAATTCGACAATTTTTATCTCAAACTTGGGCCACATTCAGTTCTTGGTTAGAGGGCCAGGAATCAGAATAATTCATGACATGTCAGTATAAAATTATCTCCTTAGATGTATATGATGTTGCAGAATTAAAAAGGCAAGATAACTGTATTGAAGAAAGACAGAAAGCAACCTATTTTGACTATATATGTGCATTTGATTTTATATACCCTGATCTATCACGTCAAAAACTTCATCATTTTTACAATAGATTTATATCCAGGTTGTCTAATACGGTCACTGCTCTGACCCCAATAACTTTAGATTTGTTTGAAAGAAAACCATACTCAATAATGAATAGTGGTTTGAATCTCATTTCTAAGGCTGTAGAATCCGTATTGCAAGGGACAGATGTTGGGGGCCCTATTTCATCAGTTTTCAGTGTCCTTATTCGTGCTAGGCTAGCTTATATAGAAAGGAAAGAAGCCATACGAATTCAAAAGATAATTGATAAAATTGGTAATGGCAAGATGAAGGAGAAACTGTACAAAGAGCTTAGCACAGATTTATGCCGCATCTATCAATGGCAAATTCAACAGTTAGAGTCACATGAAGAAGCAGAGTATTTTGCAAATTTTTGTATATGTAAGATTATAGATTGGGTATTTACAGCCTCAGACAATGTGGAACGTAGGCCTCTCAGAGTTCATCTTATAAAAGTGCTTCAAGAAGAAGAAATTGGCATACAAGCCCAATTAAGAAAAATACCGGGTCTATTTAAGGATCGACTTGAAAAAGGGTCTACATTGTATGAGATTTTAGACTTTTTCGGTATAAAAACTATTTTTCTTAAAACAGTAAATGGTGAAAAATGGTATTGTGGTCACATTTTAACACATACTAGTATTAGAAATATTAATCCAGATGGTACAGAAAAATGGTATCTAAGGGGATCATCTAAATATGGTTTTCGTTTGGATATTCATAATGTACCTAATGAGCCTATAGATAAAAATTTAATGCACATTTCTAAAAACCAACTAGGAAAAAGGCACTTTTTACCACTCATCCCGACATTTGAAAACTATCTTCAGCATATTTATAAACCAACTAGAAGCAGAGAATCTCAAGGATATGAACAAGAAACTGATTTTCAAGATTTTGTGGTAAGTGAAACCCCGATAGAAACCCTTAATGTCTCAAATTCATTTTGCAAAAGCTTTTATACTGAAGAATGGTTTGAAAAAGCCAAGGATGTTGATTTTGTAGCTGCAAGAATTAATCAGCGCCAGATTGAGCTGTTGATCCAATCTTTCATAAAAGAACCTCAGATTGAAATATCTCCAAGCCAAAATAAAATGATTAAAATTGCGTTAATGTCCTTTTGGGGACATCTAGATTTAACACGAATAAATAACATTAATGAGCAATACCTGAGGTATATCGTGGACAGTACACCTTTCCTGGACTACCTTCTACTTTCATACGATAGGGGAGGTATATTTGAACATAGTAATCTCACAGATAAAGATTTAGCACAAATTGCAAAGAATCATTACTCAATTAAAACCCTTATTCTTAGAGAGTGTCAAAAAATCACTGACAAGGGTCTAACTGAGCTCTCAAAAGCATACACAGGCCTTCACGAGGTTCAGCTGCATTCATGCTCAAATAGCATTAGAGATGATGGTATTATATCTTTAATTAAGGCAAACCCCGATCTTACCCGGATTACGATTAACAATTCGTTGCAATCTAAAATTTACAAAACAGATGCGATTTTAAACGCTTTGTGCGACCATTGTCCGCAACTAATTAGTCTAAAGATCCATAGTACAGTCATAACAGATAAAGGGCTGATTAGATTCATTGAAAAATTTCCGATGCTCCAGGAAATATCTTTGGGTGTACTTCCAGAAATCTCAATCAAATCCATTACCAGTTTATGTGAGTTATCTCACATAGAGGACCTTTATTTCGATACTGTCAATTCACTGAGAAGCCGACATATTGTCATGTTATTGAGGAATAACCCCAACTTGAGAAGCCTGAGGGTTTCAGGATGTGATGAACTTACGATATATGAATTAAGGGATTTAATACGTAACCAAAGAAAATTTAATATTAGAGACCTATATTTTAAAGAATGTTTAAAAATAAATAGAGAAAAACGGTTATCAGATAAAAATGGATTGCATGAAATATGTCCCAATCTTGACAGAGATAACCCTATTTTTTCATAAGCTATTGAGTATGGCTCCGGCAAAATGGGGGGGGTTAGCATCAGGATAAATAAAGGGGCAATAATGCCCCTGATTAAAGCGGTAAATTAAGCCATTTTCAAGACAGATTCCAGGTCTTGAAGACGAGCCAAATAGAAGGCTCTTTGAGCCTTTTCACCGACATATTGTTTCCTTCTCGATAAGCTGAATAGAAATTGCCTAACCCCCGCATGGCATAGTATCTCTGTTTTAGATTGCGATGGGATTGCTCGGTATAGTTATTGAGATATCGGTTATTTCGATGTTTAACAGAGTCACCCCATTCATTCTTGATTGCATTAGGATAGGCATCATGTCCATCAGTTGTAGCTCTGTCTGGCGTAACTTCTGTGGCTGAAAGAGCCCCGTCTGGCGGCATTCATATTTCGCTTGGCTGATACCATGCAATCAACCAAATTCCCGTCCCTATCAATGGCCCTGTAGATATACCGATTGCGACCTTTGATCTTGATATACGTCTCGTCGATATACCAACTTTCACCGCATTTCTTCTTCCGTTTCTTCCTCAATATGGTTGTGATTTCAGGGGCAAATAGCTTTACCCACAGTCGTATCGTTTCAGCTTACTGTCTAATTATTCGGGGGCTGTACAATCGCTTACCTTTAATCCTCTGTTTGATACAGTTTTAAAGTGAGATGACCACAATTGTCAAAAATAATTGTTGTTTGGGGATTTTTTGTTTTATGTTTATGGCTTACTTGGACTAATTGCTTTAATGAGAGGCCAAATATTGTATAAGAATACTTACCTTTTTCTAAAAAGTCACTTAAATTTTTTATAAAATCAATTATACTTGTATCATTTAAATCTATTAACTGACTAATTGCATTGTCTATGTCTTTATTTTCTAAATTTTGGCTCTCAGAAATCCTCTGAAAAAGACAGACACATTTCTTTAACTCAGAAAGAAATTTACTTTTTTCTGGATTCATGCATTGTGAAATTTCTTGGAAAGCAATCAACTCATCTTTAAAGAAAGAAAGAATCCGAATTAGTGCATAGGATTGCTTTAATAAAGGAAAATTGGATATCAGAGCTGCAGACCCCAAATGAAATTTATCATGGAAAGCGGTGAAAGTCGAAGTAGAATGTATGTTATGAGGTCTTGTTAAGTTACTTTCAACTCTAGGGTCAAGATGAGAAATAACTCGACAATTTACCTGCTGAATATTGCATAAACTAGGACCTCCCACAGATCCTAAACAATCGAATGGTTGAAGGGTAAGCATTCTGGGGTGTATATTCTTATAACTTATTCTAGGATATACCTGTTGTGTCATAAAAGCCATAAATCTGTTAAAACTTCCATTATTCATTAATTGAAAACTAATAGGATAACTGCTTACTTTTATTTGCTCGTTTCTATACGGAAATGAAACAGGATGTTCTATCTCGCTTCTCTGATTTGAAAAATTTGCATATGGAAAAAAAGTAGCATCATTTTTATAGACTATATTTTCCCAAAAATGAATACTCGACAATTGATCTTTGACGGCTTTAATAGATAGAGAATTAAAATCTGGAAGTGTTACAGATAGAATACAGTTCTCAATAAAACTTTTTCTTTGATCAACAAGATAGCCCTCCATAAGTGACCACAATTCCAATTTAAAATCAAACTTTTCCAGTCCATCATTCATTTTTTTAAACATGTT
>JABSQL010000117.1 GCA_013215865.1 Candidatus Margulisiibacteriota bacterium | reverse complement strand
TACTTCAGATGCCTAATATATAGTTTGGATAGAATGGGATCGGCCTTGGCCATTGTTCTCAAAATCCCGATAATCATGACCCAAGTAATGAGACCCAGAATAACGATGGGGATGGCCATACTCACAAATATGAGTGTAAATGCCAAAAGGCCTGTAACCAATACCAATTCCCGTTCGGCACCCAAGAGAAGGGTTTCTCGATTTAGTGACCGTCTCACAGGTATTCTTCTAAGTTCACTCATTAAATAACAGCGCCTCCAACTCCAAAAAGCATAGCCAAAATGGTGTTTGCCGACACCAATAACGCAATGACCATGACCACAATAATCATTCGTCTGGCAAATTCACTGATTTCACCGCCAAAAATGAGGGTAGCACCTGAAACCACAATAGCGATGATAGAAATGGACATGGCAACCGGCCCCGATAATGATGCTTGGAAGGTTTGCAGGGGACTTTCCCAAGGTAGACCTGTGGATACAGAAGCAAACACTTTCTTTGGAATAAACGTACATAACATGAGCCCAAATACAGATAAATTCTTTAACATAATTGCTCCTTTCACAAGTTGGTTATCCCATAGCCCGAAGGGTCAAAGCCTGTCACCTGAATAATCTCCTTCACTTTTCTGCCGGCTGTGGTTTTCTCCATTGAGATCACCAAGTCAACCGCTTCAGCGATAAGGCTTTCCATGGGTTTATGGGACACTTCGCTTATGAGTTGTTCCAACCTAACAAGGCCTGCTGCTGCAGAATTGGCGTGTATCGTTGCAACGCCTCCTGGATGCCCCGTGTTCCATGCTTTCAACAAAGACAGGGCTTCACCACCTCTCACTTCTCCCACCAATATTCGATCCGGGCTCAGTCTCATGGTGGCGCGTAATAACCGCTTCATATCCACATCATCAGAGGTTCTGAGAGTCACCGCATTTTTAGCCGCACATTGAATTTCTGAGGTATCTTCAATAATGACCAGTCGATGGTGGGGTGTAAGTTTAACCATTTGATCAATAATGGCGTTGGTAAAAGTGGTTTTTCCGGTTCCTGTTCCACCCACCACCAGGATATTCTTTCTGTTTGCGACTGCTTTTTGGATCACCATTTTTTGGCTGAAGGAGATCACGCCTGTTTTGACATATTCATCCAATGTATACAGTTTAGATGCTCTTTTACGGATACAAAATACGGGGTTTTTCACAACTGGTGGAATTAATCCTTCAAAGCGAGACCCATCGATTAGGAGTTCTCCTTCCAGGATAGGGTTTTGGCGGGTAATGGTGGTATTGAGGGAAGTTGCGATTGTAGATAGCAGTGCTTCTGCGGTTTCGGGGGCGAGTTTGCCTTTATGTTCCATACCTCGATCCAGGGATTCAATCCATAGTTGGCCATCAGAATTGAGCATGATTTCGACCACCTGTGTATCATAGATGGCGGTTAAAATGGTTTGACCCAGTTCTCGGATCAGTTTTTGGTTTATTCTTACATTCACTTCTGAATTCATTTGGCATCCTTTTGACAGTATTTTCCTTTCACCCTATGATAATGGTCCATCCTTTATTTTCCCTTTGAGAAAGGCCTCTTTATTGAGGCTTTTCTCTTTTAATATGTGTCTCCACTAAATTCTGTAACTCTTCTTCTGTGAATGGCTTCTTCAAAAAGCCATCCATACCCAATTTATGTGATTCAGGGATGAGGTTGTATTCGCTTGAAGATAGAACAAAAGTAATATGAGGATAGAAACTTTTAACATATCTATGGAGCTCTAAACAGCTTAGCCTGGGAATTTCATATTCGGATATGAGCATCGTAATATCTTTATTATTTCTGAGATAGTGGACCGCTTCTACACCATCTTTTGCTAAAAGGATTGATCCATCATCCAGGATAAATTGGTAGGTGGTTCTCACTAATTCACTATTATCAACAACCAATATTTTAATACCCTTTTGCAAGTAACACCTCCATGCTATACATCTCACTAAAATGATAATACACGAAATTGATGTTTGTAAACAAAAATAGTATGATTGTTTACAGATAATATTTATTAAAAAAGATGTGGGAGGAAATCATTTATTTCTATACCATTAAAGTCTATTCTTATTGGAAATGACATGAAGATTTAGGGATGATTCAGTATCTGTAAATAATGACTATTTGGGAGGTTCAAATGGCATCAAAAATAGGGAATGTGTTAAGAGAGATCCGCGAATCAAAGGGATTAAAGATGAATGAGGTATCCAAAAAGGCAGAATTAGCGTTTAGTAGTATTCGAAGCATTGAACTTGGGATCATTTCAAATCCCAGTATTGATGCCATTTCGGCTATCGCCAAGGTGTTGGATGTTCCGCTCAGTGATGTCATTGCGAAAGCGGGTTATGAAGAAGTGAAGACAGACATCTCTGATCCAGATTATATACGTATCAAATATTTCAAAACCTATTCTGATTTATCTCATTACTTAACCGATAAATCCAACTTCGATTCATATGAGATTCTAAAGGTAAAAGAAAGTTTACTGAAACACCCGCATCTTCAATACAATAACGTTTACGGGGTCACGATCAATGGAAATGCCATGTCACCGATCATCAATGATGAGGATGTAGTGTTAATTAACACAGAAGAATCAACCATTCGGGATGGGCATGTTTATTGTTTTAGATTAGGGGAAGAGCTTTTTATACGGTACTTGTATCGTCAACCGGATGGGTCATTATTAGCGGGGACTGAAAGTGGGCGTCATGAGGCATTTGTTGTAAATCCAAACCAAAAAGAAACCAGCTCTTTTTCTGTCATTGGGGAGGTGTTTTGTTTGTATTTGAGGGTATTTTAATATATACCTTAAAAGGTGATTAAAACTTACCCCTAACAATCTCCTCCACATTTTCCTCAGAGAAACGAGGATGGCCGTTGGGGTTTTGGTTGATTAAAACCCCTGCCTTTTGAAGTGAAATGAGCTTGTTTCGCGCCATTTTTAACCGTTTAGAAACCTCTTTATAAGTTAACCAGCTTTTGGACTTTGCACTTTCTTTGAGTTCGTTGAGTTGATCTTTAACCAATGATAGCTCGTCTGTAATCTGATCTAGTTCTGGAATGTCGATGGTCACTTGCATCTGTGTCTACTTTCAAGGTCACTAAATCGCTATCGCAAAAAGATGATCCAATTCCTCTATTAACACATCAGGATTAAAAGGCTTACTGAAAAAGGCCGCGGCACCATTAGACATGGCTGTTTTTACCATTTCAATTCTCCCACTCATCATAATAACGGGTATGTTCAAAACATTTTTG
>JABSQL010000116.1 GCA_013215865.1 Candidatus Margulisiibacteriota bacterium | reverse complement strand
TATCCACAATGCCAACGTTGGTAGTCGTAGCTATCCCTTCCAAAGTTAGTGTTGTATCATCGGCTAGGTCATATACAATCCAAAACGCCTCTGTCTCACCACTGACTATCGCTCCAGATAAGTTATTTAATGTTTGAGAACTTAGTGGGTCGTTGGTCCCGAAAGATAAATTGCCCAACGGTGTATCATCACTGTCGAAAATATTATCACCATCAACATCCTGATACACATATACAGCAGTGACCCCTTTTCCAAAATGAACTTCACCACTCAGATTTTCAATCTCGATAGATTGCAGGCTATCACCATCAGTTGATAAAATTTCAAGTCTCAAAACAGCGGCTCCGACAGTGCCTTGCGGAATATAGGTTTTTGGTTGATTTACATTATTGGTAACAATCACAAGGTTCCCAAACACAGGTGGTGCCATTGCAAGAAGCACCAAAAGCATAAACAGCCCCTGTCTGGTAAACAATAATAGCGATGTGATTTTATTTTTCATATTAAATTTAATTTGGACGAACGTGTGGCATTGATTCTACCTCAGGATAGGGATATTTTCAAACAGGATTACATATATATCAGGGTCAAAAAACTAAGACGGATCAAAATCAGATGGAAACTCAAAATTACCAAATACGTTTTGGACATCGTCATCGTCGTCTAATTGGTCAATGAGGGTCATAATAGACTGGGCTTGTGTGGTGTCTAAAGCGACGGTTGTCGCAGGGACCATTTCGATAGAAGCGCTTGCGGGTTCTATATTTTCTTTACTGAGGGCTGTTCTCATTGTTTCAAAGTCGGTAGGAAGGGTTTGGACCCCAATGGAGCCGTCATCTTGGGTTTCAATGTCTTCTGCATTGGCAGAAAGAGCCATTTCCATGACCTGCTCTTCATCTGTTCCAGGTTCAAATAAAAACACGCCTTTCTTTTCGAACAGATAAGAAACAGCGCCTTTGGTGGCTAAATTACCGTCTGCTTTGGATAAAATATGACGCACATTCGAAACCGTTCTGTTTTTGTTATCAGACAGTGTATCAATGAGAAGCGCCACGCCATATGGGCCGTAGGCTTCATAGGTAATATCTTCAAGTGCGGTGCCATCTCCGCCCCCAACCCCTTTGTCGACAGCCCGTTTAATGGTGTCATTGGCCATATTTGCGTCTTTGGCTTTCTGAATGGCCAAACGCAGTCTGGGGTTCATATCAGAATCCCCGCCGCCTATCCGAGAGGCAGCCGTCAGTTCCCGTGATATTTTAGAGAATATTTTGCCCCGTTGCTGATCTGTTTTGGCCTTTTTATGCTTAATGGTTGACCATTTACTGTGTCCAGACATAATCGTCATTATAAAGCAAAATGGTTTTATCGTCAGCATAATATCCGCTATACTGGGGAGATGGTGTATTTAGGAATCAATACGGCAGTAGCCCCCCATGCCATCGGTATCTACAATGAAGACAGATTGGGTGACATTACCCAGTCTGCCCGTACGCCATTTGCCGAGCAGCTTATATTGGAAATTAAAGCGTTATTGAATCGATTCGATTTGACTCTGGGTGATTTGAAAGGGATTGGGGTGTTAAATGGCCCCGGCGCATATACAGGTCTCCGGTTGGGTATTACGGTTGCCAAATCACTTGGCCAAGTCCAACAAACGCCCGTATATGGAATATCTACAATGGATGCCATAATCCAACAAGTCACAGGTATACATATGCTAACTTTTACAGTTATACCTGCCCGTCAAAATGAGTATCACGTCCAACTATATGCCAATCAGAATGGAGGGTATCATCCATTGTCAGAATGTGTGACGTTATCCACAGAGGCGTTTATCAAAAAGGTATCAGATATTAAAGAACCGGTTCTCATCACGGGGATTATCGCTGAAGATGTTGCTAAGCAGATTCAAAAAAAGGGATCTCATTTGTATGTTCACCGTGTCTCTTTATTGGGGACAACCGTTGCGAAAATGGCACAAGAGAACCACTTGAAAGGAGAGGAAGGAAAAATCACAGATGTTTTTCCAAAATATTCTCATGAGCCCAATATTGGGAAAAGAAAAAAGAGCTAAGTTCCCAGTTGCCTAAAATGGTCTTGTTTTTCTTTTTTGAGAGATTGAATGACCTCTTTCAGGGATTGGAACTCCACTTTTAGGGAGACATTAATTTCTTTAAGCGCTTCAATTTCTTGGTGAAGGTTATGGACTTCTGATTTAATCGATGCCAGTTCAGATTCAAGCATATATGACGCAATGTCTGGATTTTTAGCCATAATTAGATTATATCATGTCATTTTGGGGTGCATTTTGGTTTTTATCAGGATCACGGCCCCAAAACAGAATTTCATATAATTCTTTTACATCCGAGACGACATAGTCCCGTTTGCGCTTTTCTTTATCGTATCTCTTGATGAGAGTGTGTAATGACCGAATATGACGGTCAGATATATGGTCCATGGCAAGATAGTATCAAACTATTGAGATATCTGAAACTGATGATGCTTAGGGTTTTGATGGTTTGAAAGACATATCCAAGTCAAATAAAGAAATAATTTTGTTACCAACATCAGAATTATCTATGACACCTCTGAATTCTTTTGAGCCGGGGCCATATGCGTATATAGGAACATCTACAAGGCTATGATCAATGGTTGCCCAAAGTATATTGCTTCGCCAACTAATAATGCGTGCAAGCCGAATATGTGGTGGAAGCATCACCCGTTGGTCTAGAAATAGATAGTAATTTTCAGAGACGGTTAATTCTGTAATGCCAGTGCCCTGTAAAAGGGCTTCTTCAAAGGGCTGGCCGTTTTGATAGTTGTTCCAAATAGCCTCGCTCGACAGCTTAGAATTTTTTAATAAGTTAAGGTCTCCCTCTCCAACGGCCAGTCCTCCGGTTTCATGGTCCGGTACAATGACGACCAATGTTCCTGGGTTGTTTTGGGCAAACTTCATACATAGCGCGACAGTGTTATCAAATTCAATGGCTTCGTTTACAAAAAGGGCGGCATCACTGGCATGG
This sequence comes from Candidatus Margulisiibacteriota bacterium, assembly GCA_013215865.1. GTDB lineage: Bacteria > Margulisbacteria > Marinamargulisbacteria > DT-59 > DT-59 > DT-59. The sequence continues at coordinate 1,844 of JABSQL010000116.1, read as the reverse complement.
GCAGCTTGATCAATGAGACTGCCTTCTACCATGAGAAAAAAACCTTCGGGTTTCTTTTTTAAGTGATTCAACGCAATTTTAGTCATTTCTGAAAGTGAGGGTTTTAGGTCTGGATTTCTTTCCAATTCATAGGGCATGTGATCGCGGCTAAATAACCCCAAGATAGGGTTTTGGGGAAGAGACTTGCGTAATTGTTTAAGGGTCGTAATGACACGGTAGCCTTTTTCTTTTGCTTTGTTCAACAGATTATGACCGGGCCTTTGTTTTCCGCCTTCTGAATAGGGCAAAAACCAGCTTAAACCACCACCGAGTGCAATATCTAATTTTGAATGAATGAGATATTTTGCGATTCGGAGCTCTTCATGGCGATTAGAAGTATGGGCATAAAAGCAGGCAGGGGTTGCATGTGTGATTCGACTGGTGACGACAATGCCCGTTCCTTTACCTTGCCGCTTGGCCGCTTCCATAATAGTGGGAAGGGCTTGACCTTTGTTATCAATGGATATGGTGTTATAGACCACCTTTTTGCCGGTTGCATAGGCAGTGGCTGCTGCAGATGAGTCCGTTACTTTGACATTTGTTGCGTTGGTTTGAACCATGCCGACCAGATACTGATCAAGGTGAAGGGGTTTTCCTTTAAAAGAGCGTGCCAATCCCACACCATCAGGACCCAGCCCGTCTGGTATCATAAGGATGAGGTTTTTGGGTTTTGAATCTGTCATTGGAAACGGTGCGGTATGGAAAAACAGCAACGTAACCGAAATGCATGTAACAACGATCAGGATGAAAAGAATCCCCCAAAATGAGATGGGGGATTTCTTCTTGATTCGCTTACGTTTCGTTGGTTTCTTTAGTTTTTTCATGCTGCAAGTTCAGTAGAACTTAGTTTTCTTCATGAAAATATACTTAGACAGGTAAAAGCGTTTTAATATTAATAATCACAACAATGATAGTGATTACAGTCACTATACAAAGAGAACGGTTTCAAATAAGGTTAATACAAAACCAAAAACACCGAGTAGTTTATCAAACCAAGAAGGTGAACTAAGTTGTTTCCATACCCATTTCCATTCCCGTATGATTTTTTTAACCCATTTATGAGACACCAAAATGAGGTAGATTGCAGATAATATACATACGATAATTAGTGGAATTCCCATTAAAGCCAGTTGAGCAGTGAACGGGGTTGTGCCATTGAGGAATGAAGAGATGGTTAAAAGAGCGCCTGCTTCTGCTTTTTGTAGAACAGAACATCCGGCCCATAATTTAGGTAATGCCCAAACACTATATAAAGCAAGGGTGCCCATTCCCAATACACGGGCTGCTAAAAGCGGAACTTGAATCCAAGGCTTTTGACACCCAATCCCCATTGGATCATCTGAACACTCATTTTCCATAATATCTGACATAATAGTTACCTCCCAAGGTATTTTGTACTTAGTATGATCATAACATAGGAAAAGATATTTTCTAAAATATTTTTAATTTCTTCAGAATGATGATGGTACACTATATGCACATGATGGCCAAAGAGCGTTTACAAAAAGTATTATCAGCCCAGAATATTCTTTCTCGTAGGAAGGCGGAAGAGGCCATTTCTGAGGGCCGTATTATGGTGAATGGGAAAGTGGCTGTTTTGGGACAAAAAGTGGATCCAGAAATAGATCATATAGTAGTAGACCCGGAAATATTAAAAACCAAATACACGACGATTGCGTTTCACAAACCCAGGGGTATTGTTACAAATTGTCCCCAGGGCGATGAACGCAGTATTTCTGACCTCTTGCCCCAACACCTTCGTCACCTATCCAGTATTGGTCGTTTGGACAAAGACTCTGAAGGCC
>JABSQL010000115.1 GCA_013215865.1 Candidatus Margulisiibacteriota bacterium | reverse complement strand
TTCTGATGTGACAACAGGGGGTGGATTATTGTCTCTCACAGAACCCTGGCCCTCTATGCTCCGAGGTATTTGGGGAGATAAGAACCGCTACAAAGAAGTCTACTGGAATACCTTTGACACCTATTTTGCAGGTGACAGTGCCACCATTGATGAAGATGGCTACTACATGATTCTTGGCCGGGTGGATGATGTTTTAAACGTTTCCGGACATCGTATTGGAACAATGGAGATTGAAAGTGCCTTGGTTGAACATGATAGTGTTGCTGAGGCTGCTGTCGTGGGTATGCCAGATGATATAAAGGGCCAGAGCATTGTGGGCTTTGTTATGTTAAAAGAGGGGCAAACGCCTTCTCCAAAACTTGAGCAAACCATCATTCAGCAGGTAGCCACGTCGATTGGTGCGATTGCAAAACCGAAAATCATTGTCTTTGCACCAGATTTACCCAAAACCAGAAGTGGTAAGATCATGAGAAGATTGCTTAAAAACATTGTAGAAAATCAACCAAATGGGGATATAACTACACTTGCAAACCCTGACATAGTAGAAACGCTTAAGCAAACCTTTAATCAGTATGCGACTACACACCCCCATGTATAAAATTACCTCGTTGCAGAAAGAGACTCTCCCCAAAAATAATGAAATGTCATCAGAAGACCTTTTCGCTATATTATCCAATTCAGTGAATACGTTCGAGATTCCATTTACCGAAAAAGACGAAGAAGATAAATGGAGAGACTGCTCATTTACAGGATGTTTTGTAACTACGAGTCAATTAAAAACGTTTCTTTTAGACCATAAGAAAGAGAATGATTCTCCAAATTTCGTTGAATTGTTGAATGAAACTATTAGGACCTGTCTTAATGATTATGATCATATAGTATCCGACAATTTCATTATTTCATCCGAAGATGATATATCAGAACAGGGGCTTGTTATTCTTAATCTCGTTCAAATAGCTGCTGTAGCAATTTACCTTCGAAAGTCCTGCAAAGATGTTTATTTACCAAATGCTGAATCCTCATTTTGGATCGCCGATTCGAATGAAGATGATTCTAGTATCTGTTTTGTAAAACATGGTATTCCCAGTTTTAGACCATGCTCCGATCGAAGCAATAGTACCAAAAGAGCAAGTATAGTAAATCCTACTGATTTTTTATCTTGCTGTAAACTTGACAGAAAAGCTTGGATTTATTTATCAACTGTAGATAATCTTAATGATGACGGAAGTGATTTCGGGCCACAAGTGAACAGTTGGGAACAAAACGTCATTAGCCCGAAAAAAGACAAGTTTCCATTTATATTAATCGCACGCCCTAGTTTTGCAAAATTAGAATCTATAGTTTAGAAACCATCTTTTCAAAGTCGGCAGTATCAAAATATAGGTTATTTACCTTATTTAAAAGTGCCAACCGATTCTGTTTAATTTTGGCATCTTTGTCCATCACCAATACGTTGTCAAAAAAGGCCTTTGTAACTGGGGTTAGTTTGGATAATTGGTCTGGAGGAAAAATTCCTCTTCTCCTCGGATGTAACGTTTTGAAATGAGTATAGACCCATTCTAATAACATCCATTCCGCATTTGTGTTAAAACGTAATCTATCTGGTTCTTGACCTGGATTCGCATGCTTGGCCAATCGCTTGACCCGAACAGCTGTTTCGGTCATCAATTTAAATTTTTCTGGATACTTATTCCTAAAGGCAACCAGCTCTTCTATTGACTGAATTTTAGCGTGAATACTCTTTGCCCGAGACCCCATCACTGCATCCACAATGTCATACTGGTCTGTCAGGCTATTCAAATAATGCTTAATCCGCTGAATAAAAAAATCTAGCAATTTGTCTTGATTTTGAGTGCCTTTTCCCAGTATTTCAAATCCCAAAGGAATCAGCTCATGATACTCACCGGCACATCCTGCTATTTTTTTCTCTACAATGAGACGAATCAGTGCATCTGAGAGACGCCTCGCACCCCAAGCGTCCTTGGACCCCGTAGGGATAAATCCGTTATAAAAAGAACACACCAACGTATCTAAACGATCAACGATCCCCATTTTGACTCCCAAATCATCATTGGGCAATATATCTCCACTAAATCGGGGATAATAATGGCTTTCCATCGCCAATGCTATTTTTTTAGATACCCCCTGCTTTTCGCCATATAACCGTCCCATCACACCCTGCAAAGAAGGCATTTCCACCACCATATGGGTCACCAAATCTGCTTTACAAAATCCGATTGCTTCTGACAGAGCACTATCTTTGCCAGGCCAAATCTTACCCACCATCTTTTTCATCCGTTCGATTTTGTCAAAGATCGATCCCACTTCTTTCTGAAACTGCACATCCTTTAATTTGGGAACAAGGTCCTTCAATGGTGTTTTAATATCTTCTTCCCAAAAAAAGACCGCATCATTCAAACGGGCAGATAACACATTTTCATTCCCCATAATAATATTGACCTTACTTTTTGAACTCACATTATCTGCCACTACTAAAAACCCAGGGGTCAATTTACCCTTCTTTTTGATAGGAAAATATTTTTGATGCTTCTTCATATGTTGAACGAGTATCTCAGAAGGTAACGATAAATAAGCTTTATCAAAAGAACCCTTTAATACATGTGGCCTCTCTGCCAAATACGTTACTTCGTCCAATAATTCCATATCTATTTCAGATTCTCTGATACTCTTTTTTAAATCACTGAGTATACTAGACTTTCTCATATTCTGATCCACTACAACATGGTGTTTTGTCATTAACGACACATAATCCTTAGGGGTAGCAACACGAACACGTTTCCCATTGACATGATGACCATCCGTTAAGAACCGGTGTCCATAGGAATGATTCCCAGATTGAATGCCAAACACTTCTATTGGAATGACTTGTGTCCCATAGAGACTTAGAATCCAATGAATCGGTCTAAAAAAAGGGGTTGAATGTGTCCCCCATCTCATAGCAATCGGCAGGTCTAACTTCAGGATTAAGTCTTTTATCAGATCTCCCAGTATATCTTTGGTTTTTTGGCCTTTTTTGGTTATCGACTTTTCATAGTAGAGCTTATTCTTGTCTTTGCTTTTTAATAACGCTTGGATAGGCACTTGATTTTTTTTACACCACCCAATAGCAGGTGGAAGGGCGTCTCCTTTTTCACCAAAACAAATACTCAGAGGTGGGGATTTAAGGGTTTCTGTTTGCGCTTTCTGTTGATCAGATAAGTCCCTGATAAAGACTACTAAGCGTCGATATGTTCCCATCACTGTAAGAGATTGATAGGTTAGATGGGCACCACTCTTTTCCCCCAAAAGCGCCCTAAACTTCGTTTCCAGTTCTGATATTATGCCGGGTACAAATCGAGCAGGAATTTCTTCGCACCCTAATTCGAATAGGTAGTCTTTTTTCATACTTTATCGCCCACTTCTTTTCCACAATATTTAGACAAATAAACCCCTGCACATGCTTTAGCTAATTTTCGGATACGAAGGATAACGGCCGTTCTTTCAGAAACAGAAAGCGCACCTCTAGCATCTAGTAGGTTAAAGGTATGTGAACATTTCAAACAATATTCGTAGGCAGGAAATACCAGTTCTTTTTCTAATAATTGGGTCGTTTCATCCTCGTATTCTTGGAATAACCTATTCAACCGTTGGATATTAGCACTCTCAAAATTATAATGAGATTGCTCTACTTCAAAAGACTTGTACATATCCCGATAGGTATACTCTACCCCCGAGTCACGATGCCAAATAATATCGAATATCGACGTCTTGCTCTGAATAAACATTGCCAATCTTTCTATGCCATAGGTGAGTTCCACAGATACAGGGTTCACACTAAACCCACCACACTGTTGAAAGTACGTAAACTGGGTCACTTCCATCCCATTTAACCATACTTCCCAACCCACTCCCCAAGCGCCTAAGGTTGGTGATTCCCAGTTATCCTCCACAAACCGAATATCATGCGCCTTCCGGCTGATACCCAGAGCCTCTAAACTGTTTATATAACTATCTTGTACATCTAAAGGGGATGGTTTTAAAACCACTTGGAATTGAAAATAGTGTTGGAGGCGGTTGGGATTTTCACCATACCGACCATCCTTAGGTCTTCGGGACGGCTCCACATAAGCCACATTCCAGCTATCTGGCCCTAATGCACGGAGAAATGTATGGGGGCTCATGGTCCCCGCTCCTTTTTCGGTGTCGTAAGGCTGAACTAAAAGGCACCCTTTTTCACTCC
>JABSQL010000114.1 GCA_013215865.1 Candidatus Margulisiibacteriota bacterium | reverse complement strand
TTCACGAACCCTTTCAGGGAATCTATCATGAACACCAAATACCAAGGGGATACCAAATCCTTTCTGTGTAACGCGAACCGAGTCTCTCGTTATACTGACATTAACAACATCTTTAAGTGGCATAAAACACCTCCTTTTGATAAAAAAGGCGAGCTTCGTTGGGAAATCCAAAGAAAACTCGCCTCTGTTGTCGGCAAACCTTTTGGTCACCGTTTTCAGTTAGCTTTATTCTTTCTATTTTACAACGATTTAATTAAGTATCTATTTTAATTAAGCAATCCCTCATTTTTTGCATATTGTGCTTTGGTAGCTTCTAAATCAATATTTGCTCTTTTATCCTCATTAAAAAGTCCCGTTCTAATTCTAGGATCTAAACCTCTTACGTACCCATTTAAAGAAGCTTAAATTCCGTTTGGGTTTATGTTGAACAGATGAAGTCATAAGATGCCATCGGTTATTTATTTTTCCTATATCTTGAGATCTTGACATAGTACTCTCAGCTTCTTCACCATTCGTTTGAGATGATTTATTTCTTTCTGATTGTGCCTCACTCTTAGCATCAGAAATTTTACTATCTTCGCTTGATTTGGCTTGAGTGCGACTCGGAACAGTTGGTGTACGATTTAAGGACGAGTAGCTCCTATCAATTCCTTGTTTGTTTGAATTCGCAATGTCAGCCATGCTCGAAGCTATTGTAACTTCATTTGAAGCTATTTTAACTTCATCTGAAGCTCTTTGACTTGCTTCAAGAGCCCAGCGTTGAGATTCGTTTAATATTGGAGTGGAAGTTTTGGCAACTTCACTAGTTTTACTATTTGTTTTGAGACCGTGCTTAGTCCTTGTACCATTGCGCCATAGTCCATGATAGCTATTCCTAAAATAATTCTTACTCTGCTTATTCGAATTTTTCAGACCTTTTTTATGGCCGAGAAAAACCCCATGACCATGAAGTTTACCGCTGGCCCATTGACCAGCGCGAAACGTATAATATTTTTTTTTGGTACCATTTCTAACGAAACGATACACGCTACGTGAAATACCATGTCCATGTCTTTCCCCATTAGCCCATTTCCCCCGATATTCCATAACAAGTTTTTTATTAGCATCTCTTCTGGTGAATACACCATATCCTTGCTTTTTTCCGTGTATAAATTCACCCTTGTATATTTTAGTATGTGAATTATTGGCAGAATTATATTTAAGAACTCCTAAACCACTCTTTAGTCCGTCTTTAAATTTTCCAGTATAAACAGATCTGTCAGTATAAACGGCTTTTCCATTTCCATCGGGTACACCATTATAGAGCTCACCTGTGTATGACTCTATATGGAGAGAAATAATTTCAACGTTCTCAACTTCTCTCGAGCCTTCTTGAGCTTTCTCAATTTTACTACATACTTTAAAAGCTTTTATGGCATGTAAATCAGCATTTTTTTGAGCTTCTATTGCTTTAGTAGCGTCTGAACCGCTTATGCTCTTATTTTCTGGAGTTTCTTGGGAATCATATTGAGAAAAATAGTGCCCGCTATAAAAAGCTCCATTGTCTCTAAATTTCCCAGAAAAAAATGCTACAAAAGGCTGATCACAACAATTGTGTATTACTTCTTTATTACCAAATGTTAGATTCCCATTTTTCCATAGTCCTTTGTAATGCCATATGTTTTTGAAATTATACTCAGTGTATATACCATGCCCATCCCTTTCTCCATTTGAAAACTCCCCAATATAAACAGATTTATCTTCATATATGGCTTTTCCTCGAGAATGAGGAAAATCACCCTTCAAATATCCAGTGTATGACCTTATACCTAATTCTGGAATTTCAATGTCTTGAACATATTGTTCGCTTGGCAAGCAAGAAATATTCGGTGTAGATATTATTTTAAACTCTGAGACTGCTACTGTAATCACTCCTCACATACTTCTCATTCAAAAGGATGAATGTTCGTGCATACTTATATATCGAACAAATCCCCAAATAATTTCACTAAAATGTATTTAAATTCTCTTGTTAGGCCAAAATAGTAATGAAATATTCCAGGAAAGAATTAAGTAGAAAAGGTTAACCCCCTAAAGAGAAGAAAGCTTTCTTCTCTTTAGGGGGGGGGGCGGCGAAAGCCATCAATTTTGATACACTGAAACAAGGA
>JABSQL010000113.1 GCA_013215865.1 Candidatus Margulisiibacteriota bacterium | reverse complement strand
TTTGATTCGTTTGATGGAATCATCGCTATTAAGACCCACAATGAGGATGTCTCCGAGTTCCTTGGCTTGTTTGAGGTAGGAGATGTGGCCGGAATGGAGGATGTCAAAGCAACCGTTGGTAAATACAATAGAGCGATTTTCTTTTTTATGGGATTCAATGATGGCGGTAAGGAGTTTTTTGGGAATGACCTTATTGCCATTTTTATTTTTTAGGGCGAAAATGAGGTCGGAATAGGAGATGGCGGTGGTGCCTCTTTTACTCACGACAATGCCGGCAGCGGTGTTTGCAATGTGGAGGGCATCTTTCAGTTTGAGTCCACAGCCGATGCATACAGAGAGGACAGCGGTGACGGTATCCCCTGCACCAGACACATCAAAAACGTCTTTAACGTCTGTGGGCATATGAATGGTTTCTTTTTGTGAGACAAGTGACATGCCTTTTTCAGAGCGTGTGACAAGTATATATTGGGTTTTGAATTGTTTTAGAATCGATTTTGCTTGTGATTCAATGATTTCATCATCTTTGGCGATGGGTGATTGAGAGATGGCGCTGAGTTCTTTTAAGTTGGGGGTGATGCATGTGGCGCCCGTGTATTTTTCCCACTGGATGCCTTTGGGGTCCACAAAGACGGGTGTTGAATGGGTTTTTGCTGTAGAGATAACAAACTGGCATATGTCGGGGTCACAGATGCCTTTTCCGTAGTCGGATAGTATGACCACATCTGCTTTGGGGAGTTGGGTGGATATGATGTTTTTTAATTTTTTCTGGGTATCAGAGGTGAGGATTACTTTTTCTTCAATATCTAGTCTAACGATCTGTTGTTGGCCACTAACAACCCGGATCTTGTTAATGGTGGGTCCATCCCATTCGATAAAGTGTGAGACGATTTTTTTCTTTTTAAGTAATGATTCCAGTGTTGTTTTGTTGGGATCATTACCAACGCCTCCTATTAATATGGCATTCGCCGTGAGCTCTGACACATTCTCAGCCACGTTTGCGGCTCCGCCGAGGGTGTAGGTTGTGTTTTTTACTTTTGCAACAGGCACAGGTGCTTCAGGTGATATGCGGTCAATGTCCGTATCATAATATTGATCCAGCATGACATCCCCAATGATTAAAATTGTTTGGTTCGAAAAGTGTAAATCTGTGCTATTCATTACCTATAAGCATACACTACTCATTAATATACTTCACTGGCTCTTTTGAAATATACCCATTTATACATGGTTATATACGGTTATAGCATAGTATAGCCAAAATGGGCTATACATGGGTATATTTATGTATAAATCGATATTTTGAGCTTAAAATCATTGTTGAATGCACCTTTTAGGTGTATCATCCAACCTATGAAGACGTATCTTGTAACTGGGGGTGCCGGTTTTATCGGGTCCCATTTTATCCGCCATATGCTGGGCGTTTTTGGGGAGGATATTTCCATATATAATGTTGATGCCCTGACCTATGCCGGTAACCTTGCAAATTTAGAGGCAGTAAAAAATCATCCTCATTATCATTTTGTGAAGCAAAATATTAATTCCCCTGAGCTTGAAGATCTTTTCAAATCACATACTTTTGATGCCGTGGTCCATTTTGCTGCAGAGTCTCATGTAGATAGAAGTATCATAGATAGTTTGCCGTTTATTGACACCAATGTGAGGGGGACACAGCGATTGCTGGATTTTGCCAGAAAATATAATGTGAAACGGTTTTGTCATATATCAACAGATGAAGTCTATGGGAGTTTGGGCGATACAGGGTCTTTTACAGAAAACACTCCTTTGGCGCCGAATAGTCCCTATTCTGCATCGAAAGCAGGGGCCGATTTGTTGGTCAGAGCAGCCTTTGAAACCTATCAGTTTCCGGTTAATATCGTTCGGTGTTCCAATAACTATGGTCCCAACCAGTTCCCAGAAAAACTGATTCCCCTCATGATCACCAATGCCTTTGAAGGAAAACCGCTGCCTGTTTACGGAAAGGGGCGTAACATTCGAGATTGGATATATGTAACGGATTTTTGCTCTGCTATACAAACTGTACTTGAAAAAGGAATTCCCGGGGAGATTTACAATGTGGGTGGTGATTCTGAGAAAACGAATATAGATGTTGTAAAGATGATATTGGAGAAGGTGGGTGATACGAATTCTGAGATTCAGTATGTTAAAGACCGATTGGGACATGACTTTAGATATGCCATAGACTATCGTAAAATACATCAAGAGTTGGGATGGTCGCCACAGGTGTCATTTGAGGAAGGTCTCGAAAGAACGGTCACCTGGTATAAGTCTAATGCGAAATGGTGGCAGGACATTAAATCTGGGGTGTATATGGCGTATTATGAAAAGCAGTATGGGACACGATGACATTAGGAGAAACAACATGAAAGGAATCGTATTAGCAGGGGGAACGGGGAGCCGGTTATATCCATTAACAAAAGTCACGAATAAACATTTATTACCGGTAGGAGATAAGCCCATGATTTTTCATCCGATTCATAAATTATTGGAAGCAGGTATAACAGATATTCTTATTGTAACGGGTGTGGAGCACATGGGGGATGTGGTGTCATTGTTGGGTTCGGGGAAAGAATTTGATTGTGAGTTTACCTATCGTGTTCAGGATGAATCGGGTGGGATTGCAGAGGCTTTGGGGCTTGCTAAACACTTTGTGAATGGGGATAAAATGGTGGTTATATTGGGTGATAATATATTTGAAGATAGTATTAAAGGGTATGTTGACAACTATGAAGGACAACAAGAAGGGGCTCGGTTGATATTGAAGAAGGTAGACGACCCAGAACGGTTTGGTGTAGCGACCCTTCAAGATGGGAAAATACAAGATATTGTGGAAAAACCCAAAGATCCCAAGTCTGATTTAGCCGTGACGGGTGTTTATATGTATGATGCACAGGTATTTGATTTTATCGATCAGCTTTCCCCTTCACAGCGGGGTGAGCTGGAAATTACAGACGTGAATAATTTTTATATTCAAGAGGGACATGTGGAATATGACATGTTTAAAGGGTGGTGGACAGATGCGGGTACTTTTTCATCTTTGCAGCGTGCCAATCGCCTTGCTAGGAAAGTGTTTTGTATCTAGAGCAATAATCTTTAGTGGTTTGGACGATTACAAGAAGCTTGGGTGTGAATGTGAGAACAGACTTGAAAATTTCTTTCAAATCTTCCAATTTATACTCATGAGCAACTTCATTTCGAAGACTTTTCATCTCATATACTTCATTGACATTCTCAAAAAGATGACGTTTATGGGCACGGTTCATGATATCAATGAGAGAGCCTTTCTCTTCAAGTTCGACGCTGTCAATACTCCGAAACACTTTCTGTATTAATATGTCACACACACGTGAAAAACGACTCGTAAGATTTTCAAAAGCATCATATTCTTCTGGTGTATACGTTGGCTTGATGCCGACTTTTTGACATTGTGTATAAGATCGGTTCAGCCATGATACAGCGCTGTCTAAAAGAGACAAAAGGTGATGTAAGTTTTGAATATGGGCTGTTTTAATCATAGTTTTAGTCCTGATTGCGTAGCGATTTTACCAAAAGGATGTGCCAAGCTCTTATCAACAGTAATATCAATTTTTTGTTCTCCCAGTCTTTGATACAATGACACACGTATTTTCCGCATCAGATGTCTGTCGATGATATCAGATAATATGAATAAATCAATGTCTCCACCCCGTTTAGTATCATCAACCCGGGATCCAAATAAATAAATGGAAGCATTCTTGTCATAATGCAGTATGGCTTCTTTAATACTGCTTACTTCTTGTTTAGATAATCTCATAGAAAACAGTATACCTGTATCACACGACCCACCCCAAATACAATGAAACCAAAAGACACCCAAATCACCCAGTCCCCCAGCCGCGTATACATACTTTTCTGAAACCCTATCTTAATATGATGAGAAATAATACGCGTTTCATTGAGTTTGGTTTTGGTGAGATACCGACCTGTATTCGATATGACAGCAGATATACCCGTATTAGATGCCTGTACCAAATACCGATTGTTTTCCACCGCCCGAAGCTGTGACATTTGAATATGCTTGTAGGCCGCTGAAGAGTTCCCAAACCACGCATTATTGGCCACTGTTACTAGAAAATCGGCCCCTTTCTGGGTAGTCTTCCTCAAATGACCCGGATAAATAGACTCTAAACAAATGGCACTCCCAATCGAATATGTATTGAACCTGAGGAGTGGCTGATCTTTACCTGAACGGTATTCATTCCAATCATTAAAGTAGTTGATGCCCATTTTTCTATCCAATCCTCTTAGGGGAATATACTCGCCAAATGGCATTAAAATGGTTTTTTGATAGTTGGTTTTTGAAAGACCATCAGGGGTCACCAAAGACAATGTGTTGTAATTCACGCCTTGGTCTTTGATGGGTGTGCCAAATAAAATAGGCGTATTTAACGTTTGACTTAAAGTTGTGAGTTGTTTCAAAAACCAGGCATTATCCAAATTGAAAGTGGCAATAACAGTTTCTGGCCAAATAATGATGTCGGGGTTCATCAATGATGCAAATTCGGTCAAACCTAAATAATCGGTTCGAATCGATTTCCAATTATTTTGGTCCAGTTTAAACAGCTGGGGATGATTTCCCTGTATCAAGGCCACCTTGAGAGTGGGTTTTTCCTGGGAAGGTAGAAGCAGGCGTCCATATCCTAAACCTGTGCTTATGATGAGGATACATACTCCCCAAAGCGCCCATTTTTTGGCCTGAAGCGGATGGGTGTTCCGGTTAAATAAGGCTAGAAACAAGGTGGTGTTGATACATACAATCAACCAAGTTACCAGCCAAACACCGCCCACAGAAGCCCATTGTAAAAACCCAATATTCAGCGTCTGAGAATACCCCAAATCGCCGCCAGAATTCCCAAAGGGACCCAAATGACGTAGCCATTCACACAACACCCAAACAGAAGGTACCAAGATGGGTAAGGGTAGGTAGGGCTTAAGATAATAAATGAGACAGGTTCCAAGACCATAAAACACAGACTGTAAAAGGACTAAGAGCACCCACAATAGACCAAGACCCCACAACGGCCCAAAAGGTGTTAGCTCGAATATCCATAAATGAAATGCACCCATGAAGAAGAGCCCATACCCAAATCCCACGCCAAATAACCGTAAAACGCCTTTGGGCGACGTTTCGATTTGATACAGTAACGGTATCAGGCAACCAAACGCCAAGAAGAAGACGTTGAATTTGGGAAAACATAAAACGGTTAGTAGCGCTGATAAAATAATTAAAATGCCTTGACCTCCCATTCTAATATATCTAAAGATCCATTTATATTCGTGTCAGATAAATCATTTCCAGACTCTGTTGTGATGGCTCTAATAATAATTTGTTTATTGGATGCATTGAGGACGTCTCGGATATGTCCAGACTGAGAAATCGCGTCTTTTTCTACTGTAAATACATGGAAAAAGACCGTGTTGTTCTCAGAGACGTTCGATAAAAAACTGACCCGAAACGTAACGGTGAGGGTATTGCCAGATATGCTGTAGGCAGTGACATTCACATTGGGTGAAAAGTTAAGGTGTTCATCAACGGTATCAATGGTGCTATCAAATGCACTACCGCCCGAATTGTATAAATCGAGGCCCGAGGTATCAATCACAAAATAATCTGACCAAGTTGAAAAAAAGTTTGTATAATACTGTGAGATTCCAGCACCTCCTGTAAAAATACTCAATAAAGCATCATCAAATGACCTGCCGGGTGCCGTCACATAATCATTCAAAATAGGAAGGTTTGGTATTTGGGCTTTAGAGAATACAACATAATAATGATAGTCATTTAACGAAGATGAAGTGATTGGGGATCGAAAGGTGAGAGATATTTGAAGTTCATCTCCCACGGTGTCTTTAACCGTGACCGTTTTGGCACAGCCATTGCCTAGAAGTAAGAATAGAAGTGAGCATCCAATCAACATGGTTCGCATAGGGTTACAACCTTTCTTGAGATTCGTCATCAAACAGTCCTTTCAACTTGATACTTTCATTTTCATTTGTGGACAGACCAAACTGGTCTTTAGGAAACGCATTTAGGGTATATAAAAACGTGTATTCCTCACGACGAAAATTGTAGGTTAATGTGAGTTTCCGCCGATGGAGATCTTTTATGAGCTCCAATTTATCCAGACGAATGCCATCAATATTCACGTCGTAAACAAATGTCGATTCAATATCCCATCGGGACTCCCAAGAGTCGCCCACACGCCATTTTAACTGATTGTACATGTTTTGTAACTTTCCAATATTCAAATCGTATGCACCTTCAAGCGTCACACTGAATCGATTAGAGGGTCGAATACCTATATTTGCGATTAAGTTTAGAAACTCTTCTTTTTTGGTGCTGACGTCATCATTGAATCGAACCCCACTTCTAAGGTTGAACCTGTATTTTGAGCTGGGTTGGATATTCAACTCTGTTTGGTAGTCCATTCGTTTTTGTTGGGTCCAATCCCATCCCGTTTCATGAGACCATCTGTACGTTTCAGGAGAGACCAGATAAAACGTGATTTTTTCTTTGATGGTTTCTGTTTGGACGGACCTGCCATCAAAAAAGAAAGGGGAGTTCCCGTCTCCGTTTTGGTTCAGGTAGGAGATATCCGTATTCCAAAATCCAAACCAAGATGAACGGGTACTATATCCTTGTTTAAATAAATAGAATTGGTCCCCTGTTTCATAAAAACTTTGGTCATAAGTCCAGTTTGTATCAAACGTTGTATTGAAAGGGAGGGAAATATCTCTGTTGATTTTTTGGCGGAACATATATCGATTGGTGGTGAAATTTCGAAGTGATGAGGATTGAAGATACGATTCATTGTACTGTCCCAGTAAAATACTTTCTCTAAAGGTAAAGCCGGCCAGAGAAACAGGGGTTAAGTTGAGTTCGATTTCGGGCGATTTTTGGAGGAATGTATGGAGGTCTGTTGTCACACTTTCATCATCTAAATCAAAAAAATAGTCAAACTTAATATTGATTTCTTGAAAAGCGCCTTTCAGGTTTTTATGGAACCTAAAGGTCGAGGTCAGTTGCTCGTCTGTATCGGGAAGGGATGGGGTATCTTGGCTTCGGTAAGTGATATCAGATTTGAATTCGATTTCTCCGGGTAGGGTGAGTTCATTTTCAATGCTCCCGTTTTGTTGACGCTGCTGGTTAGAGAATTTATCCTGCTGGTCAAATTTAATGTTAAGCGGATGTCGATTATGGATGCGATGGTCATATTGAATGTTGAGGTTTTGATTGCGTTGAATGGCATTTTCATCTTTCTTGATCCGAAAATCTCTGACATCCCCGTATTCATCCCAATTGAAATCATATTGCTGAGAAGTGGTTTGGCGTTGCCCCCCAAATAACTGATACATATCCGTAGTATTATATATATGATGAAAAGAAAGGTAATCTGATAACTGGACCGTATTTTCAAGTTCTAGGATTAGATTTTCTCTCTGAGTGGATTGGTCATTGAGTTGATATATGTAGCCATGTCCTTGAATATTAGGGTTGATTTGATAGTGATGCCGCCATCCGTAACCTGTTCCTTTTTCACTGAGAAAATCCACATAAACCTGTCCTTTTTTATCTTCTCCAAAATAATAGTCAACCGTATTTTTAACAAATGTTCCTTCAGACGTATTGTTGCCAAGGAGAGGGACCAACAGAATAACCTGTCGACTTCCAATAGCGAAGCTGTAATAGGGTAACCAAAATCCGAAAGGAATAAAATATATAGGGGCGTATATAAACACATTTGTTCCAGAAACCCGTTTATCTTTAACGTATTTAAATTTTGAAGCCGATAAATAGTAATGAGGGGGGTCAAATTCACAAGTGGTAATCAACGCTTTATTTCCGATTTTGTAATCCCCCCAATCCACCATTTTAGATGCCGTTATATACATATTTCCTGTTGAGCCCAGGGCGGAGGTGGTCAAAGACAAATCATTAATTTGGATGGTGTTGTGGTTCATATGGTAGTGAAATGAAGCGGCACTAAGATGCTCTTCTTCTTTTTGGATATGGATATTTCCCGTTCCCCATGCAATCTCTTTATCGACGTCTAGTTTGAGAGTGTCGGCAGAGATATGCGTATTTCCGACCTTAAGAATCACGTTTTTGCTGGCGACCATGATTCTGTTTTCTTCATCGAAAAAGAGATTGTCTGCGGACAATTTAACCCGTTGGGCCAATATCAGGGTGGGCAAAAAAAAGAAAGCGAAAAGTATTAAAATGAAAGTAGGTATGTGTCTCACTTTACCCAAAAAGTGTTCCCTGGGTTGGGAGTGGTTCTTCTTGTTGATTTGAAATTGATGAATCATATAGCCAATCCGAAAATCCCATGGAGTGTCGGTTTAAATATTGGTATCGCCTTTTGATGAGGAAAAATAAAGGATGGTATGCCTTGGCTATTTCCCAATATTTTCGTGCAGAAGGAATGTCTTTGTCTGCAAAACAAAGATCCCCCATTGTTAAGTTGGCAAGGGGGTTCTGAGGATTCAAAGAAAGGGATTTTTGTATCAAATGAATAGAGGTGTCTTGATCTCCTTGTAAGTAGGAAATGAGCCCCTTGTTCAGGAAAATGATATCCAAGGTTTTGGATATTGCCTCTGCCTCACTTAGGT
>JABSQL010000112.1 GCA_013215865.1 Candidatus Margulisiibacteriota bacterium | reverse complement strand
TCGGGCAATGGAAAGTCCGTTTTCTGGAAGTTCATGAGTATCATAGTTTCCTTTTTGCCATCTAGAATCTGAAGTAATGGCGTTTCTACCCACAGCATCAAAGGCCAAAGCCTGGGGTGAAAGGCTACCCGTTGATGCAATAGGGGCAATGCTTTTGACAAACGATGGATATAAAATAGCCCACATCATTGCCTGCATACCACCCATTGATCCGCCGATGACCATTTTTAGTTCTTTAATCTTCAAGCAGTCCATGAGCATTTTTTGTGCGTGCACCATATCTGATATTGTAATGATTGGAAATGATAAGGCATACGGTTTCCCCGTGACGGGGTTTACACTTTGAGGGCCTGTCGATCCTTTACATCCGCCTAATACATTAGAGCAAATAATAAAATATTGTCTCGTATCAAGGGCTTTATGGGGTCCAATATAGCTTTCCCACCATCCGACATTCTTTGGTGAGTCATCGGTTACGCCCGCAGCATGGGCATCTCCTGACAAGGCATGACAGACTAAAATAACATTGGATTTATCTGCATTTAATTCACCATATGTTTCATATGCGATGGTGATAGGGCCTAGCTTTTTGCCACTTTCTAGAGTTAATTCTGAAGGCGGTTCACAACAATTAAAAAAGTGTGTTTTTGAAATCATCTCACTATGATAATGGGGTTTTTGTGTTTATTAAAGTACTTTGTTTCGAAATTGAAAGTAATGAGGCTAAACTTTCAATAGTGCTTAAGCGAGGCGTGTCTCTTAACAAAGAAAGCAAACAAGATAACTGACTTTCAGGAATGAACATCGGCTCGAATAGCAATGCTTTGTTACATCCCATGGATAGCATGACTTGTATTTTATCCACGAGATCATAGTGTCCAGCATATGTTTCAGAATTAGGACGTGCTTCCAGGCTGTTTAATTCTACAAGTAGGTGGTTTGACATGCTGGATACAATGGATGGAGAAATGGTGAGATAATACGGATTTTGAAGGGGAAAGAAAACCGGCAATTGTGATTTATGGGTGTCTTTAAACCAACGATCCAGAAAAGACATTTCAAATGCCTTTAATTTATGAGATATTCTCGGTCCAAAAACAATGGTTAACTCAGATGTGAGTGTCATGAGTGTGGCCAATGAAAACATTTCTATTTCTACTAAAGTATCAGACCGAAGCATTTCACGAACTTGATTCTTAATAGAATCTAATTGATAATAGGCTATTTTCAGTATGTTTTTTTGATAGGAAACAAAACGTAAGCTATTGGGCTCTTTCCACTTGAAATTCTTTTTGAATTCAAAATTTCTAAAACATATCTGAATCTTCGTAATAATGTCTTCCCAGTTTGTTGCAATATCATCAAATGAGTGAGTTTGAGATGCCTTATACTCCAAAAGATTTTGGAAGAACAGGGAGATATCGGATGTCACAGTGCGTATGATGGCTGAACTGACATGGTGACTTACAAATGGTGTGATAAGGGAATATAGGTTTATCGCATTTTCACGTGTTATTGTACCAAAAAAAGGTCGGCCATGATTACTGAGTAATATTTTGAGACATGCTTGAGAATTGTTTTTCAAAGCAACATTCAGAGGGGTATCTTTAGTCTCATTATGTTGATTCACTAAGGCACCATTTAAAATTAGCAATATAACCATTTCATTATTGCCAAGTTCTGTTGCAAGATGAAGTGGGGTATTTCCATCTTTATTTTTATCGTTGATATACAGAGAATTTTTGACATAAAACCTCACGCTTGTGATCAAGTGTGCTCTAACTGCCAAATGTAACGGTGAATCACCCCATTTATTTTCGATTTTCCCGGACTCCGTTATTTGGGCATCCTTGATGAGTGGTTTTGGCTTAAAAGATACAGTATATGACTTAAGATACTGGCGTATGTGTCTATTGCTGCCGTCATTCTGGTCCAT
The DNA here is from genome assembly GCA_013215865.1 of Candidatus Margulisiibacteriota bacterium. GTDB lineage: Bacteria > Margulisbacteria > Marinamargulisbacteria > DT-59 > DT-59 > DT-59. Next base: position 3,453 of record JABSQL010000112.1, on the reverse strand, counting down.
TGTCTTTTGCCCGTATTTTTTGAGATGTTGCTTCATCTAAGGCCGCCTCTGCTAATAGTTTGAAATGAACATGATCTTGCAACGCGAGGAGATCTTTTACGGATAACTTTGATTTGTGAACAGCGATTGCCAACAATTGCCGTGCTGATTGACCTGGTATACTCGTATAGTCAGAAATGGCCTCTCTGGTTTCTTTTGGATTCGTTTTACTCCAATTCAAAATCATATCCATCAACGTTTCAGCTGGTTTGTCTGTTTTTGTTCTGGTAAAAGATTCAATTTGAAATTGATTTGATAGATGCTTATGGGTACTCTTATCACCACGTGGTTTTCCAGGTATTTTTGCGCTCATGGCTATCACCTCTTTCTATGTTATTCCCCACCCAGTTTATGTTTAAACTATGAACAACAAAATGGCGAAAGCGATGATGATACGATAAACAGCAAAAGGCATCAGTTTTAATCGATTCAATATTTTAAAGAAAGCAGCAATTGAGAATATAGCAACCCCAAAAGAAACGATAAGTCCCACACCAATTAACTGAAAATCATGTGCAGTTAAATTCTGAAATGAAGTGGCCAAGTCAAATGTAACAGCGGCTATCATCACTGGAACGGCTATAATAAACGAAAATTTTGATGCGGTTTGATGATCTAGTTTTGATAGTAGTCCACCGACAATTGTGGCCCCTGATCGACTGACACCTGGCCAAAGTGCGGCACACTGGAAAATACCAATCATAAATGCGGCTCTATAAGATATATAAGAGATTTCTGTGACATTCACACGCAAATGATTCCATTTTTCTGAGACAATCATGGCGACGGAACCCACTAAAAGTCCGATGGCCACTGTGAGCGGAGAAAATAGATACATTTTGATGACACTGTGAAGAAAAAAACCCAATATAAACGCGGGAATACAGGCGATGATGATACATTTCATATCATGCTTAAACCAATTTTTAGGGTGAAATGTCTCAATAAAGAATGACCGGTAATACACAGCAACGGCCAGTATGGCACCCAATTGAATCGCAATATCAAATGTTTGGGAATTTGCAGAATGAAAATCGATTAAGTCACCCAAAACAATCAGATGACCCGTAGAAGAAACGGGAATAAATTCTGTCAAACCCTCAATGACCCCAAGCAATAAGGCTTTGAAAAAATCAGACATCATCAAATAATTTTTGCTCTATTGGGACTGAAGGCACTGGAACACTTTCTGGTGCACTTTGAGTGGGTTGTCTGCTACAGTTTCCCATGAGGAAAAAGAGCAATAACACAAAGGAAACCAAAAACCAAATCAGGGATCTTTTTTCTTTTCCAGAGAGAGATTGAAACGATAGCAGATTATGAGACACATTGTCCTTGAGGTTTTTATGTGAATCCCATTTCAGAACCTCCTTTAAAGGATTGGAAAAAGTGACTTCAGATTCAGTAGAGCATTTGGGGCAAATGACTTTCAGTGTTTTACCAGACTTGATCGGAAATCTTAAGGGCTGCCCACACCTTGGGCATGGGGTAATTCGATGCGTGAACTTAGAGAGGGGGTTTTTCAATGATTCCTCCACCAATAATACGATCTTTTTCATAGAAAACAGCCGATTGCCCTGGTGCAATAAGGGGTGTTTTATCGACCAATGAAACCGTTGCTTTATCTGAGCAAATAGCGGTAATAGTGGCTTTAATAGGTGTCATTTGATACCTTATTTTTAGGTCAAAAGATTTGTGGAGCACGTCTTCATTTTGATCGATCAAAGAAAATTTGGAAATGGAGAATTTGAGAACAGGTAAGTCTTCTTTATCTCCCACAACCACATCATGGTTCTGAGCATTAATTTTGAGAACATATAAAGGGAAGTTTGAATCAATGCCGAGACCTTTTCTTTGTCCGACAGTAAACTGATGTATGCCCGTATGTTTACCCAATACTTGTCCATTTAGATTCTTAATGAGACCTGGTTTTCTATTGGATGGGGACAAATATTTATCTATAAATGTTGTGTATGATTTAGATGTCACAAAACAAATTTCTTGGCTATCCGGTTTATTTGCATTTAAAAGATTGAATTGTTCTGCCATTTTTCTGACTTCAGATTTGTGATATTTTCCAAGTGGAAATAAGGTTTTAGACAATTGGTTTGAAGACATCATATAGAGGAAATAACTTTGATCTTTATGGTCATCTTTTGCTTTACATAAGCGGTATTGTTTGGTTTTTGGCGAATAAGTGATTTTTGAATAATGGCCCGTTGCAATATAATCTGCGTCTAGCTCTTCTGCTTTTTTTAAAAGTTCATCGAATTTAATATGGCGATTGCACTCAACACAGGGGTTGGGCGTTGAACCAGATAAATAAGTATTTACAAAATTAGATATTACATTTTTTTGAAACGTGTCTCTAATATTAATGGTATAGTGGGGAATATTGAGTTTGCTTGCAACCCGCTTTGCATCATTGATGGACCCAATATTGCAGCATGCAGATTGATGTTCTGTTTCTTTTGGGAGCATTTGCATGGTAATGCCAATGACTTCATATCCTCTTTTTTTTAATAGGGCAGCCGTTACAGAAGAGTCCACTCCACCACTCATTCCGACTAAAACCCGTTTTTTTCGCTTAATACTCATGATGGTTCACTTTATGGTATTCGAAGAGATTCTTCAAGACTACGGAGATGGTTTTGATACCAGAGATAGTGTACTCTAATGGATTATTTGTGGAGGTTATGATGATGAAAATTCTGGTTATACAAACAAGTTTATCCCAAAATGCTAATACGGCTATTCTTGCAAAAAAGGCTTATGATATTATCAACGAAAAGGGTTTCCAAGGTGAATTTATAGATCTTCGAGAACGCACGCTTCCCTTTTGCAATGGTGGGAAAATAGAGAATTATGATGCGGAGGTTCAAGCATTATATAAAGAGGTTGAAGCAGCAGATGCATATATGATTGCCTACCCTATATATAATTACACTTTTTCTGGTGCTTGTAAGAATTTCTTAGATTTATTCCAGTCAGGGATGGCAGACAAAAAAGCAGGCATTTTATGTAATTCTGGGGGTATTCGTTCTTTTAACTTTGGAGCAGGGGAGCTGATGATGTCGATGGCGTTTCATAATAACGTGACGTTGGTTCAACCCGTTGTACATACCTGGTGGGAGGATTTTAAGGACCAAGAACTGGTGTCAGAAAAGGTGATTGAAAAACTGTCGCTGATGGTGGATCGGTTATCTGTTAATACCCATACAGAATAACGTAGACCAACACGCCGGTAACAGAGACATATAACCAGATAGGGAATGTGATGCGCGCTACTTTCTTATGAAACGTAAATCGACTGGTCAAGGCCAAGAAAAAGGCCGTTAAGATAAGGGGTAGGGCGACAACAGATAATACAATATGACTGATTAAAATGGTGAAATAGATGGGCCGAATCACCCC
>JABSQL010000111.1 GCA_013215865.1 Candidatus Margulisiibacteriota bacterium | reverse complement strand
GAGGTACCACTGTCGATCTAAAGATAATCCTTTTGGGTTCGTTTCAATTGGCAACATGAATGACCCTTCCTTGCCGAAGGGTACATCGCCCTTTAAAAGCGAAACTTCGATTTCATCGCCGTCAATATTCTTCTTTAGAGTTACAATCCCTGGCTTACTTTTCGTAATTTTGAAGTGGCGATATGATGTAATGTCAGGTAGCTTTCTAAAAAACTTCAGCAACCAGGAGCTCCAATCTCGATATATCAGTTGCGAGTTAACTTGTTCTCCACTGCTGCGACTGGGCTGACAAGTGTTATGTCCATTTACTGAAGAGTTTAGAATTGTTTGGACTAAATCTTCATAGGTATAAATATTAGATCTTCGATAGCGTTTCCGAATAAGACCAAAATAGCCATCTGGAGCGAACTTTGTGTGCCCTACCACCATAAAGGATAACTCTATATCGTCATGAAGCCCTGCCAAAACCCGGTAAATCAGATAGTGAAGAACCGCATTATTTTTATTTTGACCGACACAGTTATCCGCCGTCATACAGGCATATTTTTCGCCAAGCCCATGGTGTGTAAAAAAATGATCTAGTAGAGAAATTACAGTATTAGCGTCTTTTTCAGGGAAATCATCCTCATCGATCAAATAGTTAGTTTGACGCGGGATCCCCTCACAGCAAATACCGAAAAGCTGTGCTTTTCTCGGTGTTTTAAAATATATTGGTCCTACCTGCTGGTCTTCATAGGGGTAGTGGAGTTGCTGCGCAAAATCCCAAGAATAGTGTTGCATAATATTTCTGGAGTTGGGTTTTTGAGATTTAGTGGAGATTTTTTGCAACCCAAGTTTTAAATAGTGCTCTTCTGCTAACTTTGAGCATGCGTTATAGTAGATACGCTCTTTTTTTGCATATTCGATGTGCTCAAGGGCTTTCGTGTATACCGCTGACTTCTCATCGTCTCGCCTTTCATCTAAGTCAGATGCTATTCGATTTATATCTTTTTTAAAGTTCTCGCATGTCATGCATAAATCGGTTCCTGGCTTACTAAATGCAACGTGAGGGCAAACTTCCTGCCAAGCCCTCACGAATGTTCGATAACCGACAAAAAACTTACCTTCGCTTTGCAGGCTTCGCTCGTAATAACGATGGACAGAAGTGTAATTTAAAACACTAGGCAGTAGAATCCGTAGACGTCCTTTCCCTTTGCGTAAATCTCGTCCAGGGTCAGGCATTCCATGGGCGGCTGCATAATTAACGATGAAGGTTTTGATATTTTCTTTATCGTGATTAGAGCAAGCATGGCTTGGCATTCGTCCAACGTTACCATGTGCTGTCGATGAGATTCCGGCATCTAACTTATGCTTCTGAAGTCGTTTCAATCTTTCAGTCGTTTCGCCGTAGTAGAAAAGGAAGACTTCCTTACAGGCAGGTCGGTCGATACTGATGTGATAATCGAATTTCTGCCTAACCCTTGATTTTTTTTGACGAGCAGAAATTGACTTATCTGAGTGTCGAGTAAACATTGTCAATTGAGACAACATAAAGGTATTTTTTTCAGGCCAACTTAAGGAGTTGAACTCCTGTCGTGACTTTGCTATTTCGTCAAAACTCAAATGCTCTTTACATAGTTTTCCACATGAGCATGGAGACTTAAGAAACTTATTGATCAACTCATATTCGTTGCTACTATCAAAGTTATTCGATGAATATTTATTAAGACTGGTTCGCTCATCTTCGGGGCTTTTCACTTCTTCTTCATGGAAATATTCATTTAGAAGATCCTCAAAAACAGCTGTAATCTGCTGATTTATTTGCGGCCTTTTTTTTGTCAATTGACATGCTCATTATCGGTTTATTGGAGTAATCTGACAACGATAAAGCACTTTAGTGTCGGAAGCTATATTTTTGTTGTTGTTAGAAAGAGATCTCTCTAATCGGTCGATAATTCAGCATTAACCCTCTTCACCCTAAGGTGTGTTTTCTCAGACAAGACCCCAAATGTTCAATTTTTTTAATTTCAGACAAAATGCTCATACAACACCTTATTTGATTAGATAAACAACTCACTAATATAGATGAGTTAGGCG
>JABSQL010000110.1 GCA_013215865.1 Candidatus Margulisiibacteriota bacterium | reverse complement strand
CCTTGGTAACGGTCTATAGCCACCACATAATGACCAAACCGCTTTAAACTAATAACCACTTCTTTACCCAACTCACCTGAACCCAAAAGCATTATTTTTTTCATAATTCCTCCGCTGCTGACTATTAAGTCTCCTGAAAGCACGTAATGGGTATTATATGCGGATTTTGAGGATAATAAAAGGAAGGCTTCCCGACTAAATTTTAAGCAGATGGGATTTAGGGCCATCGAATACCGGATGATATTCGGCATATTGGTTTCTCAGTTGGCAGTCGTGGTAAAAAAGCCTACAAACATCGAAAGTTTAAATGCCAATATGCCCCATGATGGTTGAACTCTCTTTGTTTCTATTATTTTACAAGGACTTATTTAATAAATGGCTATCTATTGTATTTTAGCATTTATATTCATGTGGAAATAGGTGAGTGGTGCCGAGAACAGGACTTGAACCTGCACGGGCATGAACGCCCACTAGCCCCTCAAGCTTGAAAAGTAAAAATCCTAACCCAAGGAAAAAGGTTATTTTTCCTCTATATTGAGCGTAATTTTGCAATTTATCTATTTAAGAAAATCTGGAAATATCCATATTAATTTGATTGCTCTCTCAAAGTTCGTATACAATTCGTATACAATTTTACAGCTTTCCTTCAATTGCTTTCTTGAGTACTTGCACACCCTTTTTAACGTAGCTTCTATGGGTTGTTTGGATATTACGATGGCGAAGCAGCCCAGCTACAACAGATAGCTCTACACCCTCATCAGATAATATGGTCGCTGTTGAAGTGCGAAACATCTTCGGATGAATTTCCATTCCTAGATATGGTTTTAGAATCTCTATGATTTTCTTTTTATGCTTTGCAAAGCTAATGGACAGTCCCAGATTGTAGGTTTCTTTAATTGACGAATACGTTTGGATTATCTTTCCACTTCTATGTAAAACTCCTTTTGTTTTGAGCTGTTCCCATATTTCTTGGGACTGACTTTTTGAAATGCCCTCAACAGAAGTAAATGCAATTGCTTCAACTGGTTTTCTCAAATAAAAAACCAATCGTTTAATGGCGCTGTTAGCATAAGCAGATTTTCTAAAGGGTGAAACGTATTCGTCACTTCGTTTTTTATAGGCCTCAAGTAAAATTTCTTTTATGCTGCTAACTAATGGAATATATCCCCCAGGTTTATTTTTATCCGCTGACCTAATAAAGATCCAATCTTCATCAAAATTGACATCCTCCCATTTGATCCACGATACTTCACTAGCTCTTACTGAGGTATATTTCATAAAGTTAAGATATAGGTATAAATTTTTTCGGAGAATTGCACTGTAGTCTATTGATGCGGAAATTAGTGTTTCTAAATCAGTTTTGTTAAAGGTTGGTGTAGGGTTTTCGGTTCCACTCACCGGAAGACGTTTAATTTTAGGGCATTCAAACCATCCCAGTTCCTCTTCCATATATTCTAATATTTTTTTAAGCTCCGTAAGATGCTTGTTAATAGTTGTATTAGTATGATTATACTTTATTCGGAAAGCAACTTTTAATTTTTCGATATCCTTGCGACGCAATTCGTTTAGGTGAAGGTCCCCTATCATCTCAATGACTTTTTTGCTGTTAATTTTGTAGGTATCAAAGGTTCCTTCTGTAATTTCAGTTCCAATTTTAGTTTCATAGTATTCAGTATAATCATCCCAGGCTTCTCTTAGTGTGAGGGCTTTATTATGTGATGTTTCTTTTTGAATGCCTGAATTATACTCAGATAATCTTTTTTCTGCTTGAGTTTTAGTTATATATCCCAAGCTCTCAATATACTTTCTCTTGCCCCCAGGAAGATTATTGATAACAAACCACCTATATTTCCCCTTATAAGGATTTTTAACTACACGATACATAAAACTTACCTAGTATAGAAAACTTGGGTTCACATAAAGAAGATTCAGCCATTAAATGAGTGTACAGGAAATTAAATGAGAAAGCAGGAAATCCTTCAAGATAAAAAAGTAAAAGACTAACCTTGAATAACCAGGAGAAATAAAGCTTGATTATATTGCTAAAAACCATATCTACAGCAGTTTTATTTCAAAAGTCCCAAAATTAGGTCCAGCTTTTCTGGCTTATCCCCCACTACTCCAATTAACTCATAAAAGGTATTTCGTTTATCAACTGGCAACTCAGTGATAGTGGTTAATGATTTAAGACAAACTGGATCAGATAAGATCTTCAGAGTTTTTTCGTCGGTTAGAGTTTGCATATTATCTTCAAGAAACTTTTCTATACCATTATTTTGTTCGGGTGAGTTTAAGAAGCTATATTTGGATTCCTCCTGAAGAGCTTTTAAACCTGAAAATAATCCCAATACAAGACTAAAACTACATCAAGCTGCAAAGGAGTATGGTATTGCTATAGAAATACTTAGAAAAGCGGCTAAAGAAGGGTATATCCCCTCTGAACCTCAATGTCCAGGTAATGACAACCTTTTCTTACTTAAGCGCAAAGATTTAGACGAGTTTGACTTAAATTCTCTTTTGGGACTTCCTCCTAGGCGGAGAAAGGATTGATGCCTATGATCTAAACCTTTCTAACCCCCCTAAATTTTTAAATCAAAGGAGAATATATTATGACAACAACTAGCGCAATAATAAATGCCACAAAGGATGCCGAAATACTACCCAAGGAACCGATAGTCATCCAACAAAGTTTAGAACATGCCATCGATCTAGCTGATAAACAGGTAATACTATTAGAAAAGGTTCTTGAGATTGCACTTAGGAGAACAAATGAACGAGACTGGGTAGATCAGCAAGGACATCCGTATCTAACAGGAAGCGGATCTGAAAAGTTGATGCCCCTATTTGGAGTAAGTCTTAAGGACGCTAACTATGAAAAAACCATATCTAGTGATGATAAAGGACAGTATTACATTTACCTCTATAAAGGACAGTTTAGCTGGCGAGGCGGTTCTATAATAGCGATTGGAACATGCTCATCAAGGGATAAGTTTTTTGCATGGAACAGCGTAGATAAAACATATAAACCAGATTCACAGATAGATGAGACAAATATTATGAAGGCCTCCTATACCAATATGATGGTAAATGGGATTACACGGCTCCTGGGAATTAGAAATCTTACCTGGGATATGCTACGCCAAAGCGGTATAGATAAGAACAGAGTATCTAAGGTGGAATATAGAAACTCTAAAATGGAAAGCCCTGATGAGGAAAATATGCGTAAGGAAATCTATGAGAAACTCATGGAGATTCATGGCATGGATAAAGTAAAAGCAGTTGAGAAGCTAAAAGAATTAACTTCTTTTCAAGGAAAAGATGGGCTGGTTCCCGGTGTGGATTCAATCAAATATCTAAAAGGAAAACGCCTAGAAATAGCGTATTCAAAAGTAAAGAAAGAGTACGATATATTTCAAAAAGAAATGCGAGTTGACCAATGAAAGTAGAATTTCCAAATGTCCCAGCTTTAATGGACGATCACAAAGGATCCAAAATTGAGATATGGCCTGTAAAATCTAATAGAGCCTCACAAATGGGGGATTCGTGTCTCAGAAAATTGGTCTACTACCGAACTTCTTGGAACAAAATGCTTCCCCATAGCGTAGATCTCCAATACATATTTGATGAAGGAAATGAACAAGAAATCAATCTTACCATCGAGCTTCAAAAAGCTTTCAGGAAAAATAAGATGCAGTTTATTTCTCAACAACAGGGAATACACATTAATGGTACGGAAATTAGTGGACGAATTGATGGCAAGATCGTATATAAGAATCAATATTTCCCTACAGACATAAAAAGCTGTAACCCGAATGTATGGGAAAATTTGAGATGTACTGAAGATTTCGAAAAGTATTCATGGACCAAGAAATATCCTGCTCAGCTCCTCATCTATATGTATGCAGATAATGAGGAGGGTGGGATTTTCCTATTGAAAAATAAGTCGACAGGAAAGATTAAGCAGTTCAATATGATTTTGAGCCACTGGCTTGATTATGTAGAAGAACTGTTACAAAAGGATAAGCAGATTTCAGAACACCTTGAGCGCAATACACTGCCTGATAAGATGAATGATCCTGAAATATGTAAAGAATGCCCCTTTCAACATATTTGCGCTCCTGACTTGAATTATGAGGGCATTGATTTTGAGAACAACCCTGAGTTGGAATCCAATTTGAAACAGCTCATGCATTTAAAGCCAATGGTATCCGAATACAATAAGTTAGACTCTAAAATTAAACCCCTTGTTAAGGGGCGATCATTTAACTGTGGGAATTATCTTATTGAAGGGAAATGGGTGGTCAAAAAATCACCTGCTAGACAAGCACAGGAAATAAAATACTGGCAAAAAGACATCACCCTAATCTCAAAAGAAAAAGAAGGAAAAAAGATATAGTGAATAAAAAAAGTGATATTTTTGTGGAAATATCGAACTTAGTTTCCTCATACAGCGCTTTAATGGATACTCTAAGCCGATGAATAATTCTTGTTACTTCTCTCATGATAGTAATGCAAAAAATGATGAAAACATCCTTGAGATGCGTGCTGACTATGGATGGGAAGGATATGGTATTTATTGGGCACTCATAGAATCCCTAAGAGAATCCACAGATTTTAAGCTAAATCATGGCAAAACTAAGGGTTTAGCGTTTTGCCATAATTTGCCATTAAAATTGCTATCAACTTTTATCAAAGATTGTATCGAAAAGTACAATCTTTTTGCATCAGATGGTGATTTTTATTGGAGTGAAAGTCTTAATAGAAGAATGGAAAAAGTAGATGAAATTAGCCTCAAAAGGTCAGAATCCGGTAGTAAAGGTGCGGCAAAACGATGGCAAAAGGATAGCAAAGCTATAGCAAAAAATAGCAACGCTATGGCAAAAAATAGCAAAGTAAAGGAAAGTAAAGTAAATAAAAAGAAGAGTATAAATACTCTCCTAAAAAAACCATCCGGCTTTTTTGGACCGACACCGGAAAATATCTCTCAAATTAAAAATGTTTGGAATGAATTTGCAAGAGAAAATCAGCTACCCAATATTTCAAAAACAACACCAGCCCGAGTATCGGCAATTAAGCAGCGCCTGAGAGAAAAAGAATTCGACTTTGAAGAAATTCTAAAAAAAATACGCGGCTCACCGTTTTTGCTCGGAAAAAAGAATGGCTGGAAAGTGGATTTTGATTTTGTGTTTTGCTCAAAAAACAACTACCTCAAAATCCTCGAAGGAAATTACGACGGAGAGTTTAGCCCAACACCCGTAGCTGAAGAATGGGCTGAATTTTTAGATCAACATGCGGAGGAGAAATGTTAAATGACTGAAAGAAAAATAATATCACAACTCATCGTGCTGCTTTTTAAAGCATTTGAAAAGCCGTACGACAAAGAACTTGCAGGATTGTACATGAATTTCCTCATTCAGCACGATCTTGAACGAGTCAAAGAAAGTGTTTTCAAGGTAATTGAGACTTCGAAATTCTTTCCTAGGATTGGAGAAATACTGGAGGACAAATTTACAATGAATGAGGCCAACGAAATCAAATTCCTTGCCAGATTTCGTAGGCAGGCTAAATCCCGCTACTCTTACGACCAATTAGACGATGATATTTACACGGTCAAGAAATACGTGGGATCAGCTCTTGTGGAGGACTCTTATCTCAAAGAATGGCCATGGATCGAACAAAAAGTCATTAAAGTTTATCGGGCCATTTGCAAGGGTCATATCGAGATTATGGAGAACCCACATTCAAGGCAGGTTAGTACTCTT
>JABSQL010000011.1 GCA_013215865.1 Candidatus Margulisiibacteriota bacterium | reverse complement strand
GGCCGTACCACTCAATCTCGTGAACACCCTCATCCAGGGTATTACTTGGGGAATGGAAAAGCCAAAGAATTGAAAGATACACTTCCTGACACTATACATATTATCATTTCAGATGATGAGCTATCTCCACTTCAACAAAAAAACTTGGAAAAAATGTTTGGAGAGATCAAAATTTTAGACCGAACCAGCCTCATTTTAGATATTTTTGCAAAACGTGCCACCACTTCTGAAGCCAAATGCCAAATTGAATTGGCACAGCTAGAATACCTTAAACCCCGACTCACCAGATTATGGACACATTTGTCCCGTTTAGGTGGCGGAATCGGCACCAAAGGTCCCGGTGAAAAACAATTAGAGGTTGATAAACGGCAGATTGAAAGTCGTATTTCTACCCTGAAAAAATCCATTAAAACCATTAAACGACATCGGAACACCCAACGTGAAAAGAGACGACAGATTCCCATGCTAACCGCCGCACTTGTAGGATATACCAATGCCGGAAAATCCACGCTCATGAATACCCTCACCAACGCACAGGTGGTTTCTAAAAACCAACTTTTCTCAACCTTGGACCCCATTACAAGGCGCATCAAGTTACCCAGTCATGATGAACTCCTCATTACAGATACCGTTGGATTTATCCAAAAATTGCCCCATCAGTTGGTGTCTGCTTTTCATGCCACTTTGGAAAGCATTAAGGAAGCTGACTTTCTTCTCCACTTAGTCGATGCCTCTCATCCAAAATGCTTAGACATGCTAGACACCTCACTATCGCTTCTGAAAGAACTTGACTCAGACCACAAGCCCCAGCTCCTAATTTTAAACAAAATAGATGTCGCATCCAATATAGCCTATCTTGAAAACAGCCTAAGCAAATCGTTTCAAACAGTGAGTATCTCCGCCCTCAACAACCTACATATTGATAATTTGTATACCAAAATCGATACCTTTCTTTCTACCTTTTCGAAAAAAATGACGTTTCACATCCCCTATAACCGCATGGATATGGTGAATGTGCTGTATTCCAAAGGAAAAGTCTGTGAAGAATCTTATGATGAAAAAATTAAATTAACCGTCAATATCAATCGTATACTGGGCGAAAAGATTTTGGGATCTCTCTACGAGTCCCCTAAGGAATAAAAGGTAAAGCAACAACCATAGCAAGACAACTTTGGCCCCGTATTTCCACGTGAACGCTTGAACCAAGATCTGCAAATGGCACCTTCACATACGCCATACCAATCGCCTTGTCTAACAGGGGGGAAAGGGTGCCTGAGGTCACATAACCTCCTTCAACAATACGACATTGGGGCCTGGGTATTTGCTTTTTATCCATCTCAATACCCACAGCCACTAAATCTGATGGAGACTGTTGAATCGCCTGTAAAGACTCTTTTCCGTGAAAGAGTGTATCAAACTTAACCACCCACTTGTATCGTGTCATAAGGGGGTGAATATTCTCTGTTAATTCCTGCCCATATAACGGAAGACCTGCTTCAATTCTTAATGTATCTCTTGCGCCAAGCCCACATGGTGTCACACCAGACGCCAAAAGCGACTGCCATATTTTAGGCAATACTGCTTTGGGAATCACCATCTCTATACCATCTTCTCCGGTATATCCCGTTCTCATGACCAAAAGTGTTTCCCCAAATACAGATTGTTCCCATACCGAAAACCGGGGATGCTTTTCACAGTTTATGTCTAATACATTGAACGCTGTCTGAATCGCAAGGGGACCTTGAAGTGCCAAAAAACCGTGTGACCTTTCCAAATCTTGGATCGTCACATTTTCTGACTGATGTTGTTGAAACCAACGATGCAATTTTTCTTTGTTTGATGAATTAACCACCATCACATACTGGTCTTGTAATCGGCCTACCATAATGTCATCCAGAACCCCACCCATTTCATTGAGCACCATGGAGTAAATCATTTTATCAGGTATTGTTTTCTGAATATCATTGCAGGAAATAGATTGAAGAAAATCTGAGGCCCCAGACCCAGAAAAAATCAGCACCCCCATATGGGATATATCAAATACACCCACTTTTTGTCTCACTGCCAAATGTTCTTCTTTTATCGAATTGAACCAAACGGGAAGCTGATACCCTGCAAAGTCTATCATTTTTGCATGTAATTTTTTATGCTGGTCATACAAAAACGTTTTCTTCACGAATCTTCCTTCCTTAAAACACGCCTCAAGGCGTCTATAAACCGTCTGTTTTGGTCTTCTAATCCAATGGTTACCCGAATAGCACGTGGATACCCATAAGAGGACAAAGATCTCACAATCACTCCCAATGGCAGCAATTTATTCATAACCCTATCTGCATCTTGAGGTACATGTATCATGATAAAATTCGCTTCAGTTGGAATGTAGTCTAATCCAAGACGACCCAATGCGTCATATAGATATTTCTTGCCTTTTTGGTTGATTCGCTTAGATTCAGATATAAATGACTGTTTTTGAATCGCAATTCCCGCTGCTTTCATTGCGGGTGCATTCACGTTAAATGGTGCTCTTACCATATTTAAGGTTTGGATAACCGATTCATGACCCACCCCGTAACCAATACGAAAACCTGCCAATCCAAATATCTTAGAAAATGTTCTTAAGACCAACAAATTAGAATACTTTTGTAACAAATATTTAGAAAACTGATGATCCTCCGATTCAACATAGTCCATATATGCTTCATCCAGTATCACCAATACATGAGATGGCACCTGGGCCAGAAAAGCGGAAAGTCTCTCTTTGGAAAGCAGCGTTCCTGTTGGATTGTTGGGATTCGAAATAAAAATTAATCTGGTCTTTTCTGAAATTTTCTCTTGTATCTTGTTCAAGTCATACCCATACTCTTGCAGCGGAATGGGGATAAACTCACCCTCACATAACACAGAACAAAAATGGTATTCAGAAAATGTCTCTTTCGCTGATATCACAGTGTCACCTGAATTAATATAGGCAAGCGCTACCATCATCAATATGTCATCACTGCCATTTCCTAAAATAATCTGCTCTTGACCCACATCCCAAACATCCGACAATAATTTCAATAGAGGTACTTTTGAATAAGAAGGGTACCGTTGGCTATCTTGGAAGATGGCTTTGTAATCTTCTGGCCCTAATGGAGAACCCATGGGATTTTCATTCGATGCCATTTTAATCGCATGGGGCACATCCACCTCCTCCAAGGATTTCCCGGGAACGTAGGGCTTGAGAGATTGAAGTGCAAGTCGCCTTTTTATCTGCATTAGATCATGATGAATATAATAGAAAAATCAACAAAATAGTAATAATACTGACCGATTTTATAACCGTATTAATACACGGACTCAGGGAATCTTTGAAGGCAGCACCTATATTATCTGCAATCTTAATAAACGAATATGTGGGAGACTCCTTCCCACCAAAATGACCCTGCTGAATATAATGAGTCGCATGGTTTAATGCTTCCCCTGTATTTGCCCAATAAAACCCTTGATGGATGCCCATCAAAAGGGTCCCCAACACCAATCCCAATAACATCTTAGGATCAAACATATATCCCATCAGTACTGGAATCATAATCATTGTTATCCCCGGAAGCGTCAAGGCTTTTAGCGCATCTAGGGCGGCATAATCAGATGCCTTGATGATATCTGGACGCCCCTTTGCTTCAAACAAATAGGGAATATCCCTGAACTGACGCGATACCTCATCAAGCAATTTCAAAATTGCCTTTGTAAGGCCCCTCAGTAACAATCCCGAAAAGAGTAATGGTAACGCAGCACCTATTAGCAAACCTGTCATTAGCTGAACATCAATCAACAGTATTGTGGAGGGATCAAACTGTGTGAGGAGTATGAGTGAAAAAAACAACCCAAAAGATGCCATGACAGCAGCTCCTGAAGCAAAGCCATTTCCCAACGCTGCTGTCGTATGGCCCAATTTGTCCATATTATGTGTGTTTTTTTGGGTATTTTCATCCATCCCCACCAGGACCGAAATTTTTGCAGTATTGGCTGCAAGCGGCGAGAAAATATGCGTCGCCAATATAGTGGGTGTCGCAGAAAGCATGCCTAACCCTGACATTGCAAACCCATAAAAACCAGCAAAATAAAAGGCGGATAAAGAAATAAGTAATAAATACAAAACAAAGAAACCATTACTTCGAAGCCCACAAGAAAGTCCATTAAAAAACATGATGGCTGTACCAAACTCCCCCTCTTTTGCAATCTGCTTGGTGGGTTTGAACCGGTATGAAGTGAGATATTCAGAGGTAAATCCAATCGCAATGGCACCACCTAATCCAATTAAGTAGGATATAAAGGGTCGAAACTGTTCTTGCCCCCAGCCCATATTAAGATCTACTTGAGCTGCTTGGAAAATTAAATAGGTCCCTATTGCACCTGTAAAGACAGAAACATATATTCCTTCCAATAAAAAATTAGCCGATCGGGTCTTTAGCTGATACAAACAAAATACATAGGCTATAATAGATACCCATATGCTCACGGCAACAATCAGTAGCGGTACGGCCATGAGCATTTCAGAATCCTGAACAGACATAAGGCCACGTTCTTTGAATGAATAGGCTAATAAACAACAGGCAATAATAGAAAACAGGAATGAACTTAAAATGTCCGAAGCATACCCCATTATCTTTCCAATAAAGTCTCCAGAAATATCCAATATTGTCGCGGGATTTCGCTTATCAAACGAGGGGATTTTTTTTTCTACATCTGACACAATATTCGATCCAATATTTACACTTGTTTTATACACGCCTCCCCCGAGTCTGAAAAAAAATGATACCAGCATCGTTCCCATGCCATATCCGATGATACTTTTGATGCCCAAGAAGAGGTAAGAAACAGAAAATCCAAAAAGCATCAGCCCAACAATCATAAACCCTATGGCACCAGATACGGCATACATCACTGAAAGCCCTGACGTAAAATATCGATTCGAATAATGAATAATGTAGGGTACCAACTTTGGCGCTGCATATAGGCCAATAGACAAGCTCACTGTCATCACCATTCCGCCAATACCAAATGAGATAATTTGAATCCAAGAGAAAGACGTTTTGGCCAAAAGTGAAAGGCCAAATAATATCACTGTTAAATACACTGTAATTTGAAGTATATTGCTTGCAACACGCTTTAAAAAAGCATGGAGTGCCTCAGAAACAAGGGATGATAATTCTACAGATGGGTTTTTGGATACTGTTTTTCTGATGAGGACAACAGTAATACATAGGCCTAATAAAAAGCTAATGAGAGATGTCCCTGGTAATACCCAGTCAATTAACTGCATGTCGAAACCTTATCAAGGTTCACCAAATACCGTCAACCACATAACCGTTCAGGAGTCTTAATAACCCGCCCACTATAATCGCCAAATTTAGTCTGAAACTCTGTATCAGATAGATTGCTGCAGCCATCATCCCATAACCCCTCAACCTTCAAAAATGCCTCGTGAAACTTCGCTTTTAAAGCCATCAAATCAACCCCTTTATCTAAATAAGCTAAGGCATTGAGTATCAAATTAAATAAGCCCTGATTATGCTGCCCAAAAGATGTCGCTTTTTTCAATATATCCAAGAAATAAAGCGCCCAAGTGATACGGTCATAATCTTTTCTGATATTAGAAAATGACGTTAGAACTTCGCATTCAGAGATATAATCAAAACTCTTGCCCTTATACACCCAAAACTGGGTATGATTTAATACATCTATTCTCCCCCCATATCGGGCCTTTCCAGAATTGGCACCCCGAGCCAATAACTGAATTTTTCCCTTTTCAAGAGAAAAAATACAAATGACTTTATCACTCTCAAACATATTCTTTTGGGATAACACAATCCCATCTGTCCGATACTGCCTCATGTAATCAATAGAATAAAATAAATCGTCATAGAAAAATAAATCAGCTGACCCACAATATCCAGGGTACTTGAAATAAATGGGGCCGAAGCCACTGCAGGGTCTATGTTTAACTTATTGAAAATAATCGGGAGCGCTGACCCAATAAGGGCAGCCACCGTCATAATCGTTAATAAAGATACCGATACAATGATCGAAAATAAATAAGAATGTCCCGTGCTAACTGTAAAAATAAACAATAAAAATGCCACGATTAATCCAATTGAAAATCCGATACATAATTCTCTCATAATATATGTCAATGGATACCGCTCTTTTAATAAACCTGTTGCAAGGCCTCTTACCATTATCGTCGATGACTGATTTCCAATATTGCCCCCTAGACCCATTAATAGCGGCACAAAACTGAGAACAAGGACCAAAGATATATTCTGGTCATGGTAGTGAACTGAATAAATCTTGATAATATAAGACGCAACAATACCCCCCAAGATAGTCAAAACAAGCCATGGTAAGCGGGATTGTATGGAGTAAATCAAGCGGCCAGATAATAATTTGGATTCCCCAATTTCAGACGTACCAGACAACTTATACAAATCTTCCGTTGCCTCATCCACTACCACATCCACCACGTCATCAACCGTCACAATACCCACCAAATGGCTTTCATGATCTATCACGGGTATAACCGCCAAATCATATTTTTGAAATGTTCTCGCAACACTTTCTTGATCATCCTCAACATATACCTTAATCGGATAATCATGGCGCATATCTTGCACATCATCTGTGAGCTGTGACATCAACAAGTTTCGCAATGTGGTATACCCACGTAGCCGTTTATTTTCGTCTGTTATAAAAATATAAAATGCCACCTCTGACTCAGGTGGATTCTGTGCTTTAATATGGTCAAGGGCTTCTTTTACCGTTAAATCTTCCGGAATCCATACAAATTCAGATGTCATAATGGATCCCGCAGAACCTTCCTCATATGACAGCAGTTCCTGAATATCCGCAGCTTCTTCCTTTGGAAGAGCATCCATGATTTCTGTTGCTTTTTTCTCATCTTCTTCGTAAAGCTCTTCAAACAAATCCGCCGCGTCATCTGGCTCCATCTCTGTAATATATTTGGCGGCCAGCTCTGTTTTAATCTCCGAGATCAGGGGTATTTGTTGTTCCAATTCCATTTCTTCTAGTACATCAACCCCTTTTTGGGGACTGACATATTGAAAGAATTGTTGTTTATCTTCGTCAGAAAGTGTTTCTAACGCATCTGCAATGTCTGCTTCATGATACCGTTGAAAAAAATAATGGTACTGCTTCTCACTGCCACCATGAATGAGGCGCTGCAACAGATCTTTTAGGTGATCCGTGCGGTGTTTTTTCGCTCTATCTAAATCGTGTGACATCACACCTACAGGCTAACATTCTCAACCTGAGGGCGTCAATTTCATGGAAGGTGCTAAATGGCTTTTCCTGGGTTCAATAAATGATGCGGGTCAAGCGCTTCTTTAATGGCACCAAAAACAGACAATTCCTTCTCACTAAACATTAAGGGCAAATATTTCCTTTTGGTTAATCTCACACCATGCTCTCCTGTAATACTGCCACCATAATCCACTACTTTTTGCATCACCTGATCAGCCACTTCTTCTTTTAGGCTATCCCACCCTTCTGTTGTCCGACATAACACAATCACATGAACATTCCCGTCCCCCAAATGGCCATACCCCACCACATTCACCCCATATTTGTCCCCTATCTTCTTAAGATCTTCCATTAATTCTCCGATCATAGCAGGAGGAACGACCACATCATAAGATACCTTCTGTGGACAGAGTGCCTTCAATGCCTCCGAAGCATGATTCCTTAACTCCCATAGGCGTTGATCACCTTGACATGCATCATCCCGCCGCGTAACGTATCCACCCACCCTCTCACATACTTTTGATAGCGCTTTAAATTCCCCGTTTAATGCCTCATCATGGTCTCCATCCAACTGAAACAAAATATAGAACAAATCATTTTCCTTTTGGGATATATTCATATATTTCTGGACAGCACGCAAACAAAATGAATCCATAAACTCGCACATTGAGGGTGTTAACGTCATAGCATGAGCATGTTTGATGATATTAAATGCATCTTGCGCCTCCCTAAAAGAAGCCAGTACATCTAATGTATACCGTGGCTTTCGCAATAATTTGAGGGTGATTTCAGTAATAACGGCTAGCGTACCTTCACTTCCAACAAGTAGACGCATCACATCATAACCCGCCACATTTTTATATAGTTTCCCACCAAAAGAGAAAGGAGACCCGTCACTAAAATACCCTTTCAAACCCATCACGTACTGACCCGTCACACCATACTTAATGGCCTTGGGACCCCCTGCATTTTCAGCAATATTACCTCCCAATGTGCATTGATCAGAACTGACCGGGTCGGGTGGATAAAACAACCCTTTGGTTTCTACCAATCGCTGCAAATCACCTGTAATGACAC
>JABSQL010000109.1 GCA_013215865.1 Candidatus Margulisiibacteriota bacterium | reverse complement strand
GCTATGGGTTTATTACCTTTCGCTTCGACGCCTTCTACCATCTTAAATGGGCCCTTAGCTTGACTCATTTGACTCTGAACCGGTGTTGTACCTAACATAATTAAAAACCTCCTAAAGTATTTCGATGAATTTAATAAAAGATACATTAATAATAATGATAAAAGCGAGATTTGTCAACACTATTTTGAGATATTATTTTTCAAATTGTTTCAGCTCAATTATGTAGCATGGAATTGAGATGATAAAACCCATTTTAATTTGGCTGTTTACCTGCTTGTAAATCTAGTAAAATGCTTTCTAAAGTGTCTTTTAAAGATATACATGTAAAGCCAATAAACGGGGAAATATTGCCAGAATCTGCTTGAGAAAGGCAATCCATATATTCTCTGCGGTTTTCATTTCGAATCACTGCAGGCGGATATCCTGCTTTCATGAGGACAAAATTCATTAATAGCCGTGCAACCCTTCCATTTCCATCATCAAAGGGATGGATGCGCGCAAGATTATAATGAGAAATGGCCGCGACAATGACAGGGTGCAGAGTCGGTAATTGTTCATATATCCAGGAAATGAGGACATCCATCTCATCTTGTACATGCAATGGGTCTGTATAATAATGTATCGACCCATCAAATTGCTGCACATGATTGGGTTGTTTTTTGTATGTACCGGGATGGGCCGGTTTTTGGATGTTTTGTCCGAACTGATTCACAGCAGAAGTCGCAGTTACCCCTTTGAGAAGCAATGCATTTAATTCTTTTACCAGCCCTGCATTTAAAGGACGTTCATTTTTAATGATTTCAAATAGGTACTCAATCGCCTCAGCATGATTCTTAGCATCCAAAAAATCTTTAAATGGCTTTCCTTCTGCTGTCAGCCCTTCTTGAAGAAAAAACATGGTTTCTCCTCTTGTAAGGGTGCTGCCTTCTATTGCGTTAGAATCATAGGTCCAGTCTATACGAAGTTTTTCTTGAATGGTCTGCCAAACATCCGGGCAAAGTGGTTTCTTTTCGTCAATGCTTTTTTTTAGGCGTTCTATTTCCTTTAAAGATGCCTTCATTGAATCAGGGATGTCTGAGCAATAAAATTTGTTTCTATCGTTACTTGATTGGTGTTTGGCCATTTTGGTCTCCTGATTCATGGTACATTTTCTGTTTTAAATACGCAATCCCAAACAGAAATTGAATTTTGGCCTTTAACCTCGTATGATGTCCTCAGTATGAAACAGACACTCAACATACTCCAAAACACAGTGATAGGTGATATTGAAAGATGTAAATCTCTTTCCGATTTATCAGATATTCGTGTGTCAGTATTGGGTAAAAATGGTCAGCTAACGGCCATACTTAAAAATGTGGGACAATTACCACCCTCAGAAAGGCCCATCATCGGTCAATTGGCCAATTCTGTGAAAAAGAGTATTTCCGAAATGCTTGATAAAAAAATACGTCTCATTAATATAGAAGAATGGAACGCCTCATTAAAGGAAGAGGTGACAGACGTGACCTTACCTGACAAGGGGTTCCTCATGGGGCATCGGCATCCGATTAGTCAAACCATTACGCGGATTTCAGAAAGTTTTAGGCGTCTGGGCTTTTCTGTAGAGTCCGGCCCAGAAATCGAAACAGACTATTATAATTTTGAAGCCCTCAATATCCCCCAAGATCACCCCGCAAGAGATATGCATGATACTTTTTACCTGAAGTCTGGAGATTTACTACGTACCCACACTTCTCCAGTTCAAATACATGTGATGAAACATCAAAAACCGCCTCTTAAGATAATAGTGCCCGGTGTGGTGTATCGCTGCGACGCAGATGTGAGCCATTCCCCGGTATTTCACCAAATAGAAGGGTTGTACGTGAATGATTCTGTATCGATGGCAGAACTCAAGGGAACTCTTGAGTTTTTTCTTCATGACTTGTTTGGAGACACATTGGCGGTACGGCTTAGGCCCAGCTATTTTCCTTTTACAGAACCAAGTGTAGAAGTAGATTTAGAATGTCCGTTCTGTAAGTCTGGGTGCCGAGTCTGTAAAAAGACACGCTGGATTGAGGTGATGGGGGCAGGGATGGTTCATCGAAATGTATTTCGGTCGGTGGGATATGATCCCGATCTTGTGACGGGTTTTGCCTTTGGGTTAGGCATTGACCGCATTGCCATGCTTCTATTTAATATACCTGATATTCGGCTCATGTACGAAAACGATAATCGATTTTTGAAACAGTTTTAAATACGCCCTTTTTTTCTCTCTCATTCTCTCAATATATATTAAAAATGTTTAGGGTTCCCAAAAAATGGGAACAATATCTGTTGGGGAATTTATAAGTAGAGGAGTCATCTTTGAAGATCCTGATTGTCGATGATGAGAAAGAGTTTAGTGAGTTCTTGGCCTTTCGATTGGGGCAGTTGGGGTATGAGGTATTTCAAGCAGAAAATGGAAGTAAAGGTTTGGAAGTGACTAAATCTGAAAAACCAAATGTCATCTTAGCAGATGTTCAGATGCCAGAAATGGATGGATATGAATTTACCCGTATCGTGAAAAGTACAAAGGATATTAATAGTATACCCATCATCATGTTAACATCTCTGGAAAATTCGGAATCTATTTCAAAAGCACTCACCAGCGGCGCTGAGGACTATATCGGAAAGCCTTGTGATTTATCTAAGCTGGTAGAAAAATTGAGAAAGGTGGGCCACCATGAGTGAAGAATTTAAAGAGCTGGTGATTAACGAGAATGTCATTCGGATGTTGCCTGAAGACATTGTGCGAAAA
Source organism: Candidatus Margulisiibacteriota bacterium (assembly GCA_013215865.1). Lineage (GTDB taxonomy): Bacteria > Margulisbacteria > Marinamargulisbacteria > DT-59 > DT-59 > DT-59. The sequence goes on along the minus strand of JABSQL010000109.1, from coordinate 11,775 downwards.
AACAATGTGATTCCCCTTGCTTTGGAAGGCAATAACCTAAAACTAGGGATGATTGATCCGGATAATTTCGAGGCAATTGACGAAGTACAATTAATTACAGGTTGTATAGTGGTTTCTGAACCCATTAAAAACGAGCAGCTGGGGCATGTCATTGAAAAATATTTTAATGTCCATGACAGTACAAAGCAAACCCTCATTGAGATGCGGGTGAATAAATTTCGATCTGATAATGAAAAAAAACCGATTGAGCAAGCACAAGATAAATTGAGTAATATCAAGCAAAAACCAGTTGTGAAAATTTTAGACTCCATCATTACAGATGCAATTACTAAAGGCATTTCAGATATTCACTTTGATCCCAAAAACCCTGAAATGAGGGTGCGTTATCGAATGGACGGAATTTTGCACGATGCCATGACCATCCCTCATCATTTAGAGGTTCAGCTTATTTCACGGATAAAACTCATATCAAATATGGACATTACAGAAAAAATGAAACCTCAAGATGGCCAGCTTTCTTACAAGATTCAAGATAAATCATATGATATTCGTGTCTCTTGTCTTCCTATTGTGGGGGGTGAGAAAGTGGTCATGAGAATACTTGATAAAAGTAATTTAGGCCTTGATTTAAAAGATTTAGGATTTGTAGATGATGAAATTAAGACACTCCTTACAATGATCAAAAAGCCCTACGGGATGATTCTGGTAACAGGTCCAACTGGCTCTGGAAAAATCACTACGCTGTATTCATTATTAAACCAAATGAATACCATAACAGATAATATTATGACAATCGAAGATCCTGTGGAATATAGACTAGAAGGGATTAATCAAGCACAAGTAAATCAAAAAGCGGGCATTACTTTTGCATCGGCACTGCGTTCTTTTTTAAGGCAGGACCCGAATGTTATTTTGGTGGGTGAAATTCGTGATAAGGAAACCGCAGAAATTGCGATTCAAGCTGCTCTGACGGGTCACTTGGTAATTAGTACACTCCATACTAATGATGCGCCAAGCGCTGTTAATCGATTAATTGACATGGGAGTTGAGCCCTTTTTGATCGCGTCTACGATCATCGGTATTTTGGCCCAGAGACTTCTCAGAACGATTTGTGTGAAATGTAAAGGAAAGGGGTGTCCTCAGTGCTTTGATATTGGTATGAAAGGGAGAACCGGTATTTATGAAATTCTTCCCGTAACTGACAAGATACAAAAATTGATATTTGAAGTAGATCCTACATCAGCTATCAAGGATGAAATGATGAAATCCGGAATTAAAACCCTCCAAATAAACGGAGAAGAAAAAATTAAACAAGGTCTCGTTTCAAGGGAAGAAGTCACAAGAGTGGTATTAATGAGTTAAGCTTATGATTACATTAAAAAAGCAAGAAGTGATTGGTTTTGTTCATAGTTTGAGTTCTATGATTGATGCTGGTATTACGCTTCCCGACTCTCTCAAAGCGATTGAAATAAAAGAGAGTAATGTAAATTTGAAAAAAGCGATAAACCAAACGCGCGCTGATTTAGAGGAAGGATTTACACTTTCACAATCATTCAAAAAACTTCGGCCAAGTATATCTGAATTTATTATCAACATGGTGTATGCGGGAGAGCAGGGAGCGGGGTTGTCTTCTGTTTTGAGTCGCGTTGTTACTCATTTGGAAAAAGAGATAGAACTGAAGAAAAAAATCAAGGGATTATATACATATCCTATTATTGTCTTGTCTTTATGTGCGGGTATTATTTTATTTCTACTCCTGGCTGTGATGCCCACTTTTGAAGTTGTTTATGAACAGATTGGCGTGGAGTTGCCACTTCCTACTCGATTTTTATTATCTTCAAGCGACATTATGAGAACATTTTGGTGGGCTATTATAGGTGGCATGGGTTTGGGGTTTTTGGGGCTTAAATTCAGCAAGAAAAAAAGAATACTCATCCAAGGATTACGCCTGGTGATGTTAAAAGTGAAAGTGTTAAGAGAATTATTTTATTTAGTGATGTTGGCAAAATTTGTGAGAACGTTTAGTGATATGCTGATTTGTAATGTGCCAGTTATAAAATCACTGCGTATTGTTGAGAAGGTTATAAATGATGACGAGATATCTGGTTATGCAGCGGATGTGATTGAGCAAATAAAGGCGGGAGAATCTATTTCTCATGCATTCTCGAAAAATAGTTTTTTTCCACCTATTATGATTCAAATGACAGATGTAGGAGAAAAAAGTGGTAACCTTGGTGAGGTATTGGATCGTTATGCGATAGGTATGGAAAAAGATATAGATATTATGACTAAAAAGGCCGTTATGGTCATTGAACCATTATTTTCAATATTACTGGCGTTTATTGTGGGCTTTATTGCTCTTTCTATATACTTGCCCATGTTTGACATGATGAAGGCGACACATTGATGATCATGAAACATACTAGACACGTGAGTTATAATGTTAAAGATAGAATACAGGACTTCATACGAAACGTAATAAGAGGAGGTGATCCGTAGTAAATGATACTTAGCATTAGTGTGCTGTGAATAATCAAATCTAAAGCGGCATAGTATAACAAAGTAATGATTTTGAAAAGGGGGTTAAAAAAAATTAGGAGGTGGTTCTTATGAAGAACCAAAAAGGTTTTACGATGGTTGAGTTGTTAATTGTTGTGGCAATTGTGGGAATTTTAGCGGCGATAGCCTTACCAAGATTTACATCTTCAACTAAAGACGCCAAAATTAAAGCGGATATGGCAACTATTGCAAATATTAATCTTCAATGGGAAGTTCAAAATATCGAAGATGGGAAATATAAATCTTTAAATGCATTGCTAGTAAATAAGAACTATTTTCCAGCAGGTAAGCCGGTGTGTCCTTTTGGTAAATCGTTTAGAGACAGAAACCGTGATAACCGAGTAGATGTTCATAGCCATTAGATCCTGGCCATAGATGAATCAGAGAGGAAGATTGTCAATAATTAGTAAACCTAAAGAAGGATTTACTCTCATTGAGCTGTTAATAACAGTTGGTATTATTGGTATTCTTGCCGCAATTGTTTTGCCTAGGATTGATATGGACATTCTTAGGGAAAAAGAAACGGATTTGACGGTAAAAAGAATGGTATCTGATTTAAGACTAGTGAGGGAAATGGCGATAGCCATGCAACAACCATGCTATATTGCTTTTTTCCCTTCTAGTCATGAGTACAAATTGTATAAAGGAGGGGTTTCTTCTCGGAACCAGGTATATGAAGGACGTATATTTAGTTCAAATATTAATTTGGGGGGAGATATACGATTTCAATTCCGAAAAGATGGGAGCTCTGCGATGGGAAGGCAACTTACGGTTACAGACGTATCAAAAGTATGGGTTATTTCTGTTGCGTCGTCTACAGGGGTGATTACTGTAACAGGACCCAACTAATGATCAACAAACCTCAAAATGGGTTTACATTAATTGAGATTTTGGTTTCAATGTTTCTGGTGTTACCTATGCTGATGATTTTAGTGGATTTAGTACCTGTTCAAATAAGAATGGATAGAAAAGCAGATAATATGACAAAAAATGTCACTTTGGCGGTCATGAAAATGGAAGAAATAAGGAGTCAGGTGAATAGTACAGATAAGAGATTGGGGTATCAGAAAAATTACAGCCAAACTGCTGCAAAATTTTCAAAACCAAATATCACTTATAAGTACACTGTAAAAGATAGTCATCATCCTCAGCTGAAAAATGTGTCAGTAACAGTATGGAATGACCAGAATAATAACAGTTTCATCGACTCGAATGAGGAAAGCTATGCATTGTTTACACAAATTGCAAACCTTAAATAAATATAATGAGGCCAAAACCGATGGTGGTTTTGTATTGCTTGGAACCTTAATTGCAGTTTCAATCATCAGCATATTGGTTATTGGCCATATAAATCTCATATCTTCGGATGTATCTATGGGATCTTTCTTTGCACAAGCTCAACAGGCGTCATATATTGCTGAAGCCGGTGTGGAAGATGCCATAAAAGAACTGAGGCAGAACCCCGCATGGAAAGCGGGTTTTAAGAGTAAATCCTTTCCTGTAGGGTCTGGGAGTTCATATACGGTTAACGTTGATCATTCCAAGGCACCCATTATTCGGTTGCATTCAGTGGCAAAACTGTCTTCTGGCGTCGTTCAAAAAGTTGAAGTTCATGTTAATGTGAATCAATCAAATCAAAAGGCACCTTTCCCTATTCGGATTTTGTCATGGAATATTTTATGAGAAATAATGTGTCCAGATTTCGTTCATTCATAGTTTCGAAAAGAAAGGGATTTACGCTTATAGAAGTGTGTTTGTCTATGGCTTTAATTGGATTTATTCTAATGGCCATATCCCCCAGCTTTTTATCTATGAAAACAACCTGGTCATTGTCAGAAAAAGAAATAGAATATCGTCAAAACTCAAGAATTGCGCTTCATAAAATGGTCTCTGAACTTAAACAAGCGAAGGAAATAGTCAGTATTACGCTGTCAAATAACCCAAATGGAAGAATAGTATTCATGGACAAGAATAATACACTAACTGAATTCGTGAGAGAGAAGCTCAATTCAACTTATGTTCTGATGTATAAACAATCACAGTCAGATATCTTGTCTGGCCCCATTGATGCTCTTGTTTTTGAAGTGAAGTATGAAGATGGTACGTCAAGTGATCCTGTGAAGCCGGGAAGTATTAAGTCAGTGGGGATTACGCTCATCTTCGGAGAGGGCAAAAAATCATGGAAACAAAACAATTTTGATGTATCTATTTATGTTCAGAATAACCAATTATCAAAATCAATTTTTTCTACCTGGGTTTCTATCAGGAGCCCATGGATTCAGGCCCTAAAGTATACGATCCTAACAAAGAAAAATATCGATTTTAACTATACACAATCAATAGTATCTGGAAATATTCATGCGAATAAAAAAATGCTCAAGTCAGGATATATCAACCACGTCATGGGTACTTCGACGGATGCCTCTGATCTTGTGAATGTTGATTTCATTCATGTCGACTTCACAAATTATACGGATATGTATCAGAACTTTCGAAACTATCGAAAAGTAGCAGATGTGGTTAAGAATTCAGATTTTACTTTTCCCAAGAACCAACAATTAAGTGGGATATATTATATCAAGGGAAACGCGTATGTAAAACAAAATGTTAAATTGAATGGGACAATTGTTGCAGAAAAGGATGTGATCATTCAAGGAAATAATGTGTCAATTATTCCGAACTTAAATAATCCAGCTATTATTGCAGGAAGAAAAGTGATTATAGAAAAAAATCGTTTCCTTTCTCATGGGGTTCTTATTGGAGTACATGAAGTCAAAATTAAGGGGAAAGATACTCAAATTAAGCCTCTATTCATACAAAATGTGAGTGTGATTTCTGGGAAAAATGTGTCCATAGAAAAGGATGGGTTTGTTTCAACTGGTACAATATTTGCGCGTAAGGATATCATGTTAAAGGGTAATAATATCACTATCAATCCTTCTGAAAATGTTCCTGCAATGATTGCAGGTGGGAATATTAATCAAAATCAATTAAGCAACAATTTGAATGTAGTGGGAATTATATATGGTAAAAACATTCAATTTAGAGGAAGCGGTACAACCATCTATGGCAGCATATTTTCAGAAAATCTCGATGTCTCTACAAGAGGTAAACGAACACCACTTGAAATCTCATATAACCCTTTAGTTATGATCAATCCTCCTGAAATTATAGGGTGAGATTTTCACTGGTTTTAGTTTTGTATGGTAGTATTGGAAATATAGAAACATGTCGTTGATTTCAGTTTAGAAAGCAGGGAATATGAACATTCAAAAAGCCAAAATTCAGTGTCTAAAATTATTAAAAAATAAGAAGAGCTTGGCCAGCGCTGGATCGGTAATTGGTCTTGATATTTCTGAAGGAATGATTCGGGCGATACAATTAAAGCGTACCCAAAATCAATGTGAGTTGAATGTATTGTGTCAAGAAAAAATACCACCTGAAATGTTGAGTGATGATCTCTTCAAGGATCCAAAAAAGGGGGCTAACTTTATAAAAAAGATATGGGCTAAAAATAATATTAAAACCAAAAAAGTGTCGGTCGTTTTATTTGGAAAAGATGTTTTGGTCAGAATGTTTACATTTCCTAAATCTGATAAAGAATTTATTGAGCCTTCACTTCAAAACAAGGTTAATCAATTTGTGCAGTTCTCAGGCATCGATATTTCTTTATCTTGGAAAATTGTGGAGTCCGGCGATCAATCTGAAAATATAAAAGTATTCATGGCAGCAGTGAAAAAAGATATTGTCCAATCTTATATATCTATGCTAGAGAAAGCGGGTCTCGTTATAGTTGCTTTGGTGCCGTATTCAATTGCTTTTATTCAAGCTATAAACGGATCTCTTCAGCTTAAAACCTGTGAAGATTCTGTATTGGTTGTTATTATTGAAAATGACACCTTATATATGGCAGCTCTAATAAAAAGAAAATTGACTATGTTTTTTGAGGCTAGTGTTTTAGGAAGTGGCTCTGAAATGAGTTTAGAAGAGTTAGAAATTAATTTTAACAATGGCATCAAACGAATTTTGTATGGTAGAGATATAACCCTTACTCCCAAAAAACTGTTATACGTAGACAAAACAGGCACTCTTACACAAACAGTAGAAAGATGGGGCGAACAATATAACCTTACGGTTGAAGCGTGTCAGTTTGATTTTCAGGATTCAGTGGATACAAAGTCACAAAGTGGCTTGTTACCGTATGCCGCTTTTGGGTTGGCAATAGGGGAGGAAGAAGAAATTAATTTAATTCCTGAATCAAAGGAAATAGAAAATTTATTGTATTTTAAATTGAAATCATTGTCCTATGGGCTCTTGCTGTTATCTTTCGTTATGATAGGAATATTATGGGGGTTTAACATGTATCATAGTTCATATCATAACCAAGCAGTCACTTTAAAGAAACAAATCGTAAATCAAAATATGTTAGATGAAAATTCAAAGAGAATCCAAGAGGAAATTAGGATACTCACGATGCTTATCAACGGCAGAAAAGATATTATTAAAGATACTAAAGTATTTAATTGGTATCAACTTGCACATGATATTCAGAAACATATTCCTTCTACTTCACGATTATCTTCTATACAGGCAAACCAAATGGGTCATATCCTCTTAAGTGGAGAATCATCTGACCAAGCATCAAATTTTGAATTTATTAAGAACTTGAAAAAAATACCCTATTTTAATTCTGTGATGTTGCAAGAAGTGAGTATTACAGAAGAAGATAATATCAATCGGTTTACAATTCTAGCAAAAAGGAAATGAATATGTATAAGCGGATATTAGGGAATCTAAAAAATAACCATATTCTTGGCTCTAAGATAACTCAACTGGGGGCTCTATTTATATTTCTATTTGTATTAAATATCATCATATTTAAAGTTGAATTACTTCCTTCTATGAATCAGTCAAAAGATACATTTAAATATATGAAAAAACACATGGATATAGTAAATACTTCCCATACGGTCATTCAAGCCGCATTAGAAGAAAGAATGACCCTTCGATCCACTCAGGATCAATTAAACAAACTGAATAAGGAATATTTTAATGAAAAGGAAAAAGATGATTTTGCAAGAAAATTGCCATTAATTGTATCCAGCTTTGGGAATAAGGTGGTGTTATTAAGGCCAAGCTTGATGTCTTTAGAAAAAGGTAGAACGGCTCAATTAGTAGAATTTATACAATTGCTAGATATGCCGGATGAAGCAAAAGTGGTGGAATACTTGAAAAACAACAAGACTGAAATAAACTTTAATATTCAATCAGATCAGCATTTAAAAGAGGTCATGAAATTGGTTTTAGAAAATGAGATTGAAAATGTTAAAGATAAATGGCAATCTATTTTGCCAGATCAATATGCAAAGATGCACCTTGAATTAACGCATATTGAAACAACAATAGATGGAGATTTTGACAGTCTATTATCTTTTTTGAAATGGGTGGAAGAATATGAAAAACTCGTTCAGCTGCAAAATTTGGATGTTCGTGTCATTGATGAAGTAGGTAGAGGCATAAACGCAAATTTTAAGCTTACAATTTATGTTCTGAAATCATGAAAATAAATAACTTTATGCATAATAAAGGATTGAACTTAACTTTAATGGGTAAGTATATTTTTAGAGTCGGTTTGGGACTTGTACTATCAGTCGCTTTCTCTCTTTGTTGGTGGGTAATGACTGCTTCAGAGAATGTAACGGATTCACATTCCCAGATGAGGGCAGAGATTGTGGTGAAGAAAGTAAATGAATTAGTAGAAGTTTCTAACTTTAAGAAATCAATACAAGATGTATCACTTGATAGAAATCCATTTAAATTTTCTCAGGATGCTTCTAGCGATACAAGTTCGCTTCAGCTTCAGGGATTTATGGAGAGCCGAGTCGGCTATACCGCTGTGATTAATAACACATTTGTAGAAAAAGGAACAAAGATTGGGGGATGGGAAATTTTGGAAATTTCAAAAAATCAGGTAACCTTAATAAAGGATGGCGTGAAGAGAGTCTTGAAAGTGAGAAGATAATAATAAGGAGACCAATGGAATGAAATATACACTGTATTTGATGGTTTTGTTGAGTACTGTCTTTATGTCTGGCAGCAATGTAATATGTGAAAGCAGTTCTTCCTTAGTTTCGGCGTTGGATAGTAAAGGTATCAATTTTGATTTTAAAAACACAGATATCAAGACAGTTTTACAATCTTTTTCTAAACATCTCGGACAAAAAATTATTTCCTCTAAAGAAGTGAAAGGTAAAGTGACAGCCCGAATTGCAAGTGACAAGCCCATTGAAGCCTTGCAAAATTTAATGAGAGATCAAGGCTTTCAACTTTCAAAGAAAAGTGGGAAATTAAGAGTCCATAAAGAAAAATTGCAAGTCAATAATTTAAAAACATATAAACTGAAATTCATTCTCGCTGAAGATGCAAAAGAAATGATATTTGGAATACTTGACGGGGAAGCGGGAGAAAAAATTGCCATAAGCAAAATGTTAAACACCCTGACAATCAGAGGTAATAAAAACACCATCAAGTTAGTTGATAAATTATTTCAGTCAATGGATCACCCCCCTAAACAGGTACTGGTTCAGGCAAAGGTCATTGAACTAAAAAAAGCGGTCGGAGATACCAACGCTAAATCTTCTTTGGGTCTTGGATGGAAGTATCAACTCTCTGATAATGTGAATAATTTTGTTCAACATGCTGCAGAACAACCCCTGACCTAACAACTTTGGGACTGTATTCTCAAATCTTTTCAGGCGATATTGAGGGTTATTTATCAGCAATTGATCGACAAATTGGATACGATCTATTGGCATCCCCTCGCGTTACAGCGATAAATCATCATCAAGCAGAGCTATTAATAGGTTCGAAATTGGGGTATCGATCTACCTTGACAACAGAGACAGGCACACAAGAGTTGGTAGAATTTCTTGAAGTGGGTGTAAAGCTAAAGTTTACACCGCATATATCTAAAAACGGATATATTCGCATGCGCATTGCGCCCTCTATTAGTGAAGGATCTATTATAGACGGTCTTCCTCAAGAAAATACCACTGAAACCATTAATGAAATATTGGTGAAGGATGGCCAGACTATCGTTATTGGCGGACTGATAAAGAATACAAACGAAAAAATAGTAACAGGTATCCCCATTTTATCATGGTTACCCATTATTGGGTTTTTGTTTAGAAAAACAGAGTTACTAACAGAGAAACGTGAAATTATGGTGCTTGTGACTCCTACAATTGTTACCCCTGAAGACCTTGAAGAAATGGCAAGCGAAGCGGATAAATTGGAAAAACGATACAATAAAAATCAGAAAAAGTATACGTTATTTTAGGAGAGTAATACGAGAATCAATTTCTGAAAGTTTTTGAGTCATGAACGCATTTTCCTGATCTCCTTCCCAACTCAATGAGAGGGTATAGATAAAAGGACTGTTGTCCCGTTTTTCCTGGGTTAATTCTGCGATTGATTTTGGTAGTGTATGGATTCGGGTATTTCCCTGGTTTGCATAAGGGTTGCGATTATAAGGGTGTTTTTGATAAGAAATTTGTTTCCAGAAGCGGGAAAATTCATCCGTTAATCCCATAACGGGTTTGATACGCTTCCAAAGAGTCATTCTATTCCCACTGTTTTTATCTTCAGAGACTGTCATGTTTTCTATATCCCATGCCACATCTTTGCCAATTTTATGGAAACCTAAGCCAAGCGTTAAGAAGTTTTCGGGCGACACAGGAAATAGGTCAGGGGAATAATCTAATGTGAAATGGCTCGACTTAATAAGAACCTGCTTGGGCTTGATGGATATGCTAAAATGTTTAAATGACTGAGGTAAATATGCTTTCAATGACAGAAACGTTTTCCATTCAAATAGTGTGCCAACATAATCCAATGTAATAAAATCGGTTAAGATTTTAAGATCTTCCTCAATATCGACACTTCCTGTTGGACTGCTTTTCAAAATGGATACAATGCCATGAGGCGTCGGGAGGGATAATGCCGTTAATTTTGTGTCATTATATGCGCTATACCAAACCCGAATGATCCATTTTCGGTGATAGGAGTCAATGTACATGGACTCTTCTACTGCCTTTCCCATTGATGTGATTTTAATATTGATGCCACCCACATTTCGGGACAAATAGACCCCTTTTAAGAGGAGGTCCATAAATACCTTTGAATCAGTGGCTAATTTTTTAACAGATAAATGATCAGGGCGTTCCAAATAGGTAAATAAAATATCTTTAACGGCCCCGTATCCTAAAAATCCATTTTTTCCCAAATAGACTTTTTTAATCTGCTTGGGCAATTGAATTTTCCAAGTGCCGTCATCTTCTTCTGTGACCATTCCCGGAAAACCTGTACGGAAGCTAGTATCGTATAATAGATTCAAAGACCCCTTTCCATTTGGAAAAATAACCTGTTTATTTTCATCCAATAGTTCATGAATCGTCTTTTTGTAAAAGGTTTGAAATTTTGAAGACATCATTTTTCTAAAATTTAAAAGAGATTTGGGAAGAGGGGTTGTTGCTTTATATAATTTAAAATTAGATACATTCATGTTTGATAAACCAAAGATAAACTTTTGATAGGATAATGCTTTTTTAGACTGTATGGGAATGGCTTCAGATATGGGTAAGGCAAAATTCAGGTTTTCATTGGAGGATTTTCTGGATATGATACCAATGATTTTACCTGACTTGTCAAAAAGAGGTCCCCCACTATTACCAGGGCTTGCAGCAGCCGAAAATCGAAGCCATTTCCACTTTCCTTCTATGGGTTCAAATGTTCGAGATGTGAGAAGTCCTTCTCGGATAACGATTCCTTCACCCAAGGCGTTACCTACAGCATATACCGTTTCATTTAGGGTCGGTGTCCTATTCAATGTGAACGGATTTTTGAATTGGGCCCCTTTGACTGTAAATATGGTGTAGTCGTGGTAGCTGGAATAGCTGATGATCTTATCAATTGCATAGACATTCTTTTTTGTGTCCCTGATATGTATAGATGAAAACTGGCTTAGAGACTCTATGTTTAGAACATGGGCAGCCGTAATGAAGAGATTATCCTTAACAAGAAAGGCGCTTCCCACAGAATGGTAATCATCTGTTCGAATCGCATAGGGTATCAGTTCCATAGGAAGAGGTTTTTCATAGGTGAGTGTGTCTTTTTTAACTTTAGGAATAACCACTTCAAAAACACCTTTTTCAACAG
>JABSQL010000108.1 GCA_013215865.1 Candidatus Margulisiibacteriota bacterium | reverse complement strand
TGTTTTTTTAGGTTTTCTTATCCCACCTTCTGTAGTTTTTACGAATCCTACAGTAAATGGTGTGGAATTTGGCTTTTTGATGGATAAATAAATTGATGCGGGTTTATCCTTAGTGTGCTGTTTCTGACGAACAGTTACCTCAACTGTTTCTCCTTTATAGATCATGAAAAATTTGGTTCCCGGGTCAAGATCGTCATACCTGAGCTCTTCAAGTTTCTTTGGAGATTTCTTAGTTTTTCTAGAAAACATCGACATTCCTATCCTACGTCTAGGTCTAGGCGCTTTTTTAGCCACTTCTCTTTGCTGCATATCTACCTGCCTTTCAAGTTCTTCTTCTTTTTCAACTTCTGCACTTGAAGGTAATGTATTTGAATCCACCCATAATACATCGTTATTATAAGACCTACTGGGGAGTGCTCTTCTCTTTTTATGCTTTGGTCCATCAGATGTTTTAACCGTATCTGTATCTACTCCCTCCATCACCTCAAACATAGTAAGTGATGATTCTTTTTTTACAGGTTTAGAATGGGTAAGCCTATTATTCTTCCATTGTTGTGTATATCTTTCTTTTGTAGATATATTTTCTAGCATATACTTACCGTCAATTTTCAAATCTTTCTTGTCAAAATTTCCACCTCCTTTTTTATCGTTTACAGGAAATAATTTGTAATTCAATCCGTTAGAGCGGAAAGAATAATAATCATCCATTTCAACGCGAGCAGCTTTCTGAGAATTTTGTACCTTGTTCATTCGAAAACCAATAGACGTTGGATCAGTTAACCCATTTTCACTTTCTTCATCATCTTCAATTTCTAGACTATCATAACCATCATCATCATCAGTAGGATGACTGGCATCTTTGGGTTGCATAGTAAACCCTGGTACGGATGGTCTTTCAGCATCTCTTGCATCAGTACTCTCTACTGCTTTACTCTCAGAAGCAGCAGCTGCTTTAACTGTATGACTTTTTTTCATTGTTCTTGTTCCATCAGATTCTATTTCCCCCGTCATTTGACTAGGAAGAGGGTTACTACCCATTATATTTCGAATTTGAAATTTATTAGGTTTCAATAAAGCTGCTAAAGCTGCTGAATCTACTTTTTTAGCCCTAGGATAATCCTCTTCTGAATCTTCGCGATGATAATCAGGGATAGGTTTCCTTACTTCAGCTGGTGTTGTTTCAACAAGAGAAGGATCAGTAGGAGAAGAATCAGTTGATTTTGCTTCATCAGTAACAGAGGCTTTGGTTACAACATGTACAGAAGCATCTATTGTTCCTTGCCCGGGTTCGGTGGAAAGAAGTATGTTATTTTTCCAGACTTGAATATCATATGATTTGTCAGATTGTGCAATAAGATGGTAATGGCCATCAATATTATCTCCGTCAACATCACCTGCTCCCTGCTTTTCTAAAAAATATACTTCACCCGCAGCTTTAATAATATATTTATTACCAGCTTTTTCTAATCTTTCGGGATGTAGTTCATTCCCTACTATTTTAATAATAGGAATAGAAGTTTTCACTGCATCATGACTGTATTCACTAAGAAGACGTGTATCTCTTTTATCTGATTGAGAAAGAGATGTAGAAACTTTTGTTTTTAACTTAATTAGTTCCTGCTGAAGCTGTATAACATGTTTTATTTTAAATGAACTGTTTTCAGTTTCTCGAAAAAGGTCTCCTGCAGCTTTTTTTCTTTGTTGAAGCTTTTCTACATCAGAAATCAAACCCGTTATCTTGAGGCATAGTGCAGCAAAAGACTCGTCTCTTTCAGGAGAGTCATGTTGTGACTCTAAAGCCGCATATTCATCTTGTAAATCCATAAAGTCACGGTTATACCGTACAAGTTCAGGTTTCATGATCGGTTTTTTAGTCATTTCTTCAGCTTTAGGCATTTTGTCATTTGCGATAGTTGGAGGATCTTCCATTATAGAATGACGTCTAGGAATTACTGGGCTTTTCTCAATATTCGCTTTTTGTTCCGGAGCAGCATTAAATTCATCAGTTCCCTCAAATTCTCTTTCGTCTGCTCTATCGCCATCATCGTCTGATTCAGATACTGCTAGACTATCCGAACCTGTATCAGATTTAGAGTTTGATCCTATATTATGATATCTTAAAGTCAACTCGCCATTATCATCATATGTAAAAGTAGCAAATTTAGATGAACTACATACCTCACCATTCATTATGTGTGCTGTGAAAGATCGTGAATCGAAAGAACGCTGAATTTTAAATTTATAATCAGTTCCATCTATATTGAGCTTGAATTCTTCTGTTCCTTTCTTATATGGATTCTCCATGACAAATTTCATACGAGTAGCATTAGCAGGTAGACCCGCTTCTTCTGACGGAGCGTTTTTCACTTCATCAGGTTCCTCAGAAGGGGGGAGAGCAGCGTTTGAATTAAACGGATCATTATCAGCAGGATTATCATATTTTTCAGCTGATTCAGATACTGCTAGACTATCCGAACCTGCATTACTAGCTGCTGGTACAGAATGAAATTCACCACCAGCTTCTTGTCTTGGGCTTTTATCAAACATTCTTGTTGCATCTGGATCATTCTCAGCCCCATTAAAACATTCATATCCCTCAACGCTTCCTTGTGAATCGATAGCATCAGGTTCATCCCTCATATCCTCATAAGGTACCTCATCAGTTGAAACATTATAGGCTTTTAATTCTTCTACTTTAGCTTTGTAAGCTTCATTTTTTCCACTTCTCCCGTCTTCTTGTAAAGGCATTCTTTTAGGATTTAAACCCATAGTTTCTACTACAACGAATCCATTTTTTGTGTCTACTTCCACGACTCTATATAACTTTTTTTCATGACTTACTACAGTACCTTCAGTTAAATCATTGAAACTTGCCCATATTCTCTTTATTGGGTTATCTTTGGTACCAAGTTTACCAGTATGAAAGTAACGCCATGCTTTATAAATACCTTTTGTATATGGAAGCCACCTAACCAGTTTTTTGACTGTATTAAGATTTTTATGTTTAGAAGTATTTGATACTTGTTTCTGTGAGATGGGTATTACTGATCCATCAGATTCATCGCTAGATACATCTCCAGCATCACTGGTTTGTGCAATATCATGCATATCTTTTAGAGTGACTTCAAGATCTTCTTCTACAGAATCATCAGTCTTAGCCTCAGCATGTTTTTGTTCATCAGCACGAGGAACACCATATCTATATTTAATACCTTTTAGACTAACTTGTGCGATGGATAATTCTTGTTCCACACTTTCATCATCACTTTCAATACCTTCAGGATCTTTGGATCGTGCACTATCATAATCAAATTTAGGAGCAGAATCTGGAGCGTCAAGATGTTTTTTTTCATCAGCACTGGGATCACCATCAACTGAATCTGATCCAGCATCACTCGCACTTCTGGGTCCATTAGCAAGACTCACTTCTTCCTGTTCTCGTTCATCAGCAGCATCACCTACAGCTACAACGCCTAAATCCGAAGGTACAGCATATTTCGATAAATTATTAGATGATCTGAGCTTTCGGGAATGAATATCGCCATCACTATTTTCATGAAATCTTAATTCATATGAACCACAAGCCGAAATTGCAATAAACACTCCCTCTTGATAAGTTGCTTTCTTAAATTTTATATCATTACCTTTTATTTTATATATAAAATCCTTGTCGACATAACGATCATAATTTGCCTTTATTTTCATTTTCTTGTCTGATTTCTTAGTAACCTTACAGAGATAAGAACCACCTGGTAAAGGCGTGTAAGATTTAAAGATAAATGATCTATTACTCTTTTTAGAAATTAATATACCTGTGTAAAAAACATTATTAATTAAATGATTGTAGGCCATTCCCTTCGTTAGTTTCGAAAATGGCCTGATAATTATAGATTGAGCTTCTTGTTCGACATCTTTAGATTCTGCATGTGTTCTGTCTGAAGAATCTATTACTTTAGGAACTAATTTTTTTGAAGAATTTCTTACATTAGGAAATACCATAACTAAACCTCTTCGCATAATTAAATGTTTAGAATATTCTTTGAAATTAGATATGACAAATTGGCCATCATCTTGCTTTCTAAGCTGTGCCGAGTGTTCTAAATCATCATTATACACTCTCACATATGTTGAAGTGCCCATACGAACTACACCTCCCTTTAAACTCCATTTCACACCAGCAGCCACAATATGGCCTTTATCGTGCACATCACCAAAAAGATCTTCAAGGTTATCATATGTTTCGTTTGATTCTTCTCTATCATCATTAAAAGCTTTTTCCATTACATAAGTTTTAGGGTTAAGCCTTGTAATAATCGCTCGAAGCTCTTCAGGTGCAGGCCCATCCTCATCAACAGCTGAACCATTTTTATTTAGTTCATTAGCTTTTACTTCTTCTTGTTCTTGCTCAGAATCAGAACTCTGAACAGCTACTGCTGTCTTTTGACTTGGAATAACATCACCATCACCTTCTTCAACTTCAGGGTGTGCATCCTGGTCTTCGCTTCCAACAGGTAATTCTTCTATAATGAATTCTTCATCAGCTGAAGATTCTGTTGCTCCTGTATTATTTTCAAAAGCATCAGAATCTGATCCAGCATCGACGCCATCCTCTTGATGATCACTACCAGAAACATATCGATCATCATCTTTTACTTCAGGACGTGAATTTGATGCAGTCTGACTGTTATCATGATTTTGTGGGGCCATTCTTTCATTTCTAGGTTGATTTTGAGTTTTAGTTGGAGTCACTTCAGCATGTTTTTGTTCCGGTTCAACATCATCAGTAACATGAGTATCTCTAAAACAATCTCTTATTGATCTTCGGGTATTCTCTGTATTGCTTGGCTTTGGCTTGAGTCTATCTTTCTCAGCTCTTATTTGAGCGCGTTCAGATTTAAAATCCGGACTTTTAAATACAGAAACATTATATTTTTTATTAAATTTTCCCAAATCTACACTGTCTTTTTTTGCTAGATCATTAACCGCCATAAATAATCGCAATGCTGCCTTAAGAACCTCATTATCATACTTATCATTAGTAGAATTTGGAATATGAGAACTAAAATTTATGACTACTTTTGATAGATAATCGAGTATATTTTTATAATTTTCAGCAAATAAAGTCCCAATCCTATCATCTTCTTCCATTACTACTGCTAGTTCATACAGTCTACTAATTACTTCTGGCTTCATTTTACTCGGCCTAGAAATATTTTTCATATGCATTTCAACTTGTTCACCTGAATATTTTTGTCTATTTCCTTTATGAATACTCCTGTGATCCGAAACTGCATTACCATAGCGTCTCTCTCCAGCTACTGGACTTAACATATTAATCATCTCCTTAATTTTGATTTAATATTATTTCTTAATTTATTTTCAGGAGTCGAATTCGTAGATTTGAGCACTTCATTGCCCACTTTCGACGTCTTTACATATATATCGTGCAATATAGAAAATAATTTCACTAAAATATATGCAAATTTTCTGTTATATTAAATCCAGGATTTGATGTGTAGTCTTTGACCGTTTGTTTTGATCGAAATGCAGCCCGATATATCTGTCCGAAATACCTGGCAGTTCATCGTCAATAATCGCTTAATGACCCCCTGAGATGGATATCTGAACCGGTTCCTACGACCCACACTGATGACCGCTACCTCTGGTTTTACTCGGTCTAGAAATGGCGCAATACTAGAGGTTCTACTTCCATGATGCCCCACTTTTAATATTTCTGATGAAAGTAAATCAGGATACATTTCTGATAACACCATCTCCCCCTCTTTTTCTAAATCACCGGTTAATAGAAAGTCAATTTCCCCATAACTCACCTTCAATACCACCGATTCATTGTTCTCCTTCGATGTCCCCTGATCTGCCTTGCCTGCATGGAGAACTTTTAGCTTTACCCCATCACCTAGCACCATCTCACTCCCCACAAC
>JABSQL010000107.1 GCA_013215865.1 Candidatus Margulisiibacteriota bacterium | reverse complement strand
TGAAACGCCAGATTTTGCATCAATAATGGCAGATTTTATACAATTTTCTTTTGCGAGTGGATATAACCCTAACAAAGAAGATAGGGCATAGCATCCTGGATTCGCCACATAAGATGAGGATTTAATGTCATTCCCATATATTTCAGGACATCCATACGTAAAAGCGGGTAGGGTGGCAGGTGATTGATGGATTTCTTTATAAGCAGTTTCGAATGCCTGGGCATTTTTAAATCTAAAATCTGCGGATAAATCAATTATTTTCAAAGTAGGATTGTTGTCGATAAGCGTCGCCATAAAAACATGGCTTGAGGTATGTGGAAGTGCCAAAAATAAGACATCTAAATCAAATTTTTGATGAATATTAAAATTCTCTAAGGTCAAATTTGTATGATTTTTCAGATGGGGATATAGGGTATGAAATGGTTTGCCGACATGTTGTTTAGAATACACATTCGTCAGGGACACTCTAGGGTGACCAATGAGTAGCCTTGATAACTCAATTCCCGTATATCCAGTCGCTCCGACAACACCAACTTTAATCATGGGGTTGAAATTATTCTGCAGCTTTAATTCTAGAGGCTTTACTACCGATTCTTTGACGAAGATAGTGCAGTTTGGCTCTTCTTACTTTTCCCTTTCTAACGACATCGATTTTTGAAACAAGAGAAGAATGGAGAAGGAATGATTTTTCAACACCAATTCTGTCAATCACTTTTCTCACAGTAAACATGGTTCTAGATCCTGTATTTTGGATCTTTGAGACAGTTCCCTCAAATTTTTGAGTTCGCTTCTTTTTGCCTTCAATGATGATTTTGGATACAGAAATCATGTCTCCAACATTGAATGATCCTCTTTCCTTTATCTGTGATTTTTCTATATCGTCTATAATTTTATTTTGCATATTATGTCTCCTTTAATAAAGATGTCAATAAATTCTTATCTTCTACTTTAGGCTTGAGTTCGTTCAAAAGCCCCGGTTTTTGATACAATGTCGCGCGAAGTGCTTCCTTCCTTTCCCAACCTTGTATCAATTGATGATGCCCTGATAAAAGAACAGGTGGGACATCAATATTTTCAACTTGTCTGGGTGCTGTAAAGTGTGGACATTCTAATAGTCCAGACGAAAATGAATCGTCCACAATACAATCCCGGTTGCCAACAACACCTTTTACCAATCGGGCCGTTGCTTCAGCTATTATAATAGCAGGGGATTCCCCAGAAGATAAGACCATGTCTCCAAGTGACATGCGTTGTATATCAAAAATTGAAAATAAACGTTCATCAACACCTTCATAATAACCTGACAGAATAATCATGCCTTTTTCTTGACTCAAGGATTCTGCTCTTCTTTGTGTAAACAAAGGTGCCTTTGGGCAGGTATATATTATCGGATACTCCTGGTATTGATCAATAGCACGAATCGCTTTAGAAACAATGTCGGCCTTTAATATGAGACCTCTTCTTTTTCCATACGGATAATCATCCACACTTTTATTTTTTAAATGGGACTGTTCTCTGAGGTCATGAAAAGTAACAGACAAATGTTTATTTTTAATTGCTTTAAGAAACAATCCCTTACAAAAAAAATCCCTCAATTCTGAGGGAAATAAACTGATAATATGAATTTTCATATGCTATTTTTCTATCCGATATCCTTTTTCCTCAATTGTTTGAACCATACCGTCCTTTATAATAATTTCCATTGCACCCAATTTCTCATATAAATTATCACCATCCTTAATCGTTACAAATCCATCTACGGTTCCTTGATTAAATAAGGTATCTTTTTTTAATTTATCAACATCATGCAATTTATCTTGCATATCTTTTATCAAAAGTTCAAGCTTGTTTTTTTCATGTTGAAACTGTGAGTTAAGCGCGGTTCTGGAGCTAACTGCTTCTGGACCCTTTAGGGTTTTGAGAACGCCCTTATATTGTTTTTCACTTAACTCAAGCTGCTTTTTATTACTGCTGACACTATTTTGAATATCTTCTTTAAGGAATTTTTTTAATTCGTTGGTTACAACTGCATATATTGTGACGGATCTTTTAAGAGTAACTGATTTAGCCATCATTCTTAACCTGTAGTGTGATGTGGTTTTTCTGAGGGGGACGTAATGATCTCAACAGTGACCTTTTTCTCTTGTTTAGCACCTGCAGCTTTAACAACAGTGCGTATTGCATTTGCAATTCGGCCCTCTTTACCAATGACCTTTCCTATGTCGTCGGTTGCAACAGTAATTTCAAAAATCATAATGCTTTCCCCAGATGTCTCATTAATCTGTACTTGGCTTGGATCGTCTACCAAGGACCTGATTATTAACTCTACTAATTCTTTCATTTAAACCTCCACTGGCTATTAGAAAAATGGGATAACGCTAAGTTTCTTAAATTGAGTTTAAGTTCCTGCATTGTAAATGTAATTCTTGGTATTTTATTTTTTTGCACTGTTATTTGGGTGTCCTATTCATCTGTCTTTATATCGACCTGGTCTTTTGACTGTATCTTTGGTTCTTCTTTATTTTCTTTTTCTTCTTTATCTTCTTTCTTTTCTTTTTCTTCTTTAGTCTGTGGTTTTCTTCTAATTTTGGGTAGCAAGCCTTTTTCACTTAATAGACGGTAAACAGTGTCAGTGGGCTCTGCGCCAACACTCAACCATTGCTTTGTTTCTTCTTCATTAAACTCGAAAAACGTAATCTTTTCTTGTGGGTTGTATCTTCCTAAAACACGAATCACTTTACCATTTCGAGGGTGGGCTGATTCTGCAGCAACTAGATCGTAAATATGTTTTTTTTTCTTTCCTTTTGGAACAAGTCTCAGTTTGACGGACAAAAGAGAACCTCCTTAATTTATTTGTAGAAATACATTATAACAACTCGAAATATTAAGGTCAACCAAATTTTCTTTCTTAAATGCTACTTGAAAAGATTGTTCACAAAATGTTTAAATGGTGTTATGTTCAAAGAATATCTGAGATTAACAAACTGAAAATATTGTTTTGTTATTATTGCCTAAAAAACACATGGAAGGAGGCCATGATGATAACAAGAGCTAATAATGACTAAATATATCAGTTGAAAATCAATTAATATTACTTTAGGAGGTTTTATATTATGTCTACGATTGAATTTTATAATGTAAAAAAGAGAAAGAAAGTAAAGATCAATGACTCTCAAGTGAAAAAAACAACTTATGAGAAGAAAATACAAGCCGGCGGAACATCTGTAAGGTATGCATTTCGTGCCCAAGATGATGACGGAACAAATTTAACAAAGTTTTGTAGCGAAGGTGACTGGAAAGGTCTAAACGCACCAACAGAATAAGTACAATTCTAATTGATTCCAAAAAGCCCCTTACATAGGGGCTTTTTTTATGCCCATGCGAAGTCTTAGAAATGTATGCAGATTTTCGCTTGCCATAAATGGATTGGTTTGTTTTTGGTTACCCAACGTATCGGTGGCGGCAGAATAATAGTTGTGACCAGGATAGATCACTGTTGGGTCGGGCAGGGTCATGATTTTTCGGAGAGAATGGTACATATCTTCTGGGTTTGACGCCGGTAAGTCACATCTGCCACACCCATTTATAAAAACGGTGTCCCCAGATATCAGATGATTTTCCACAAGAAAACATTGTCCACCTGGTGTATGTCCGGGTGTATGAATCACCGCGATATCAAGTGTACCCAATGTAATATGATCATGGTCTTTGAGTAAATGTGTTTCAGCAGATGAGGGCGTACTATATATCGTTTCATGTGCCGACAAATAAATGGGAATAGGTTTAAATCTAAGCAATTCTTCTACACCATTCACATGATCATGGTGGCCATGGGTGAGATATAAAGAGGTGAGGTCTAGGTTTCTTGTATTTACTTCATCTATGATTTTTGGCACGTCCCATGCAGGATCCACAACAGCGGCTTTTTTTGTGGCCGTTTCTTCAATCAAATAAACAAAGTTTTGCATAGGGCCGACTTCAAATTGGTGAATAATCACATTTTTCATTATGTATCTCCTTCTTTCTTGATTAGAAATAGTCCGTTATCCGCCATGAGATTAGAATATTTACTTCCAAATAAAAATCGTGACAAGATATTTTTGTAAAGAGGAATTTCTTTAAGAATGGTAATATTTTCTTTCTGACAAGCGATCTTGAAATCTTTAATGGTTAATACTCGAATATTGGGGCTGTTATACCATTCATAAGGTAGATTGCTTGTTGAAGGGGCTTTTCCTGAAAGTAACAACTGTCTCCGAATTTCCCAGTGACCGAAATTTGGGAATGTGACAATTCCTTTTTTGCCCACCCGTAACATTTCGGAGATAACAAATAGGGGCTTTTGAACCTGTTGTAACGTTTGGCTCAAAATAACAACATCAAAAGACTGTGTCTGATACTCTTTCAATCCTTCATCCAAATTTCCCTGAAATACAGATATACCTCGTTTAACATAATCGATTACTTTGTCAAAATCGATTTCAATTCCGGACCCTTTGGCTTCATGCTTGGTAAATAAATATTCAAGTAAGGCGCCATCCCCACAACCCAAATCAAGGACTTTGGCACCGGGCTCTATCAATCTACCAATATATTTGTAGTACAATTCTATCATTAGATGACCCCCCTCAAAAAATGACTGACTAAATTTTCCAACTGTTTATTTTCAAGAAGAAACGCATCGTGTCCGTACGGTGACTCCAGTTCACAATACGTTACGTCTTTATTCAGATTGATAAGGGTTTTAACAATTTGTTTGCTTTGCTTCGGTGGATATAACCAGTCTGATGTAATGGATACCACCAAAAATTTTGAAGATGTTCTAGAGAAGGCCTTTGATATCGATCCATAGGATTTAGCAAGATCAAAATAGCTCATGGCTTTTGTTAAATACAAGTAAGAGTTGGCATCGAACTGGGTGGTAAATTTGTTTCCTTGATGCTTCAGATAACTTTCAACTTGAAAATCTGTACTGAAATCATAACCATATGCCTCTTTTTCTTGCAGTTTTCT
>JABSQL010000106.1 GCA_013215865.1 Candidatus Margulisiibacteriota bacterium | reverse complement strand
ATTATTTGTTACTTGAAGGGATATTTAAAGGTTTGGTTTTATCTCTCTTTTCTCCCTGTTTCCCCTGCTTTCAATCTCACTGTCACTTTCGTCCCTACTTATTTACCCTCAGCTTTACCCACTGTTTGTTCTATAGAGCCATATATATAAAGAAAGGGGAAACAAAAGGAATTTTATTATGGCTTTTACAGCAGTGCGACCAAGAATTATCCCGCCACGACTTATGGAACAGAAAAAAGAAGGTCGAGAAACTATTCCAAAAAAATGCCCCCTAATTATAGTTTCGACAAATATCTGCCCGCCATTAACCCCTAGCACACCTCCACAAAATCCAATACCAGAAGGGCTATCTGTTAGTACGCTCGTAAAATGTGCCAATCAATCCACCCCTCCAGACTCTAAATTTTCTGGAGATTCAGAAGATCCGTTTTTAAGTAATGTGGCTGAGTTGAAAAGGGTATTAACTGCCTTGGGGAAAACTACCTCTAAGCCAGACAGTTCCTGTGATTTGCTAAAGAGCATAATAGATACTCTAGCAGAAATGGAAAAGACCTTGAATATCAATGAAGATGCCATAACTCCTGAGAAAGTAAAAGAATACATAAATTTAATTTTTAATTTTTTTAAGTCATGTTGCAGATCTGAACCTATCAAAAAGGCCTTTGTTAATATAAGAGACCACTGTATTGATCGCCTGGATCAACTTGAGGAAAAAGGGAACATTGTTAATCACCTTTTGGTATTAATGAAATATTATAAATTATTATGCTCAGTTTCAGTTGAGAATAGAAATGAATCGCTATTAGAATATCCATTCAGTGAGCTAGACTTAGCCTGTGTTAATGGTATTACGTCAACTCTTGACAATTTAATAGCTAGATATAAAAGCTTTACTTCTCGTATTCTTTCTAAACTCAATGAGATTCACACACAAAAACTCTTACCCTGCGTAAACGACGGAAACCATAGACATATACCCGCCTGTCTATATAGCATGATGGGTCTAAAGGAAGTTAATGATGATCTTCATAGGTTTCCTATGTCTGAAATACCCCTAAAAATTGCTTGGGATGTACTTTTTTTCAATCAAATGCCCGATGACCTACATTTGTTGTTAAAAAAACTACATGAAGCTTGCAATGAATATGACAAAAAAGTAAACGATCTTAATAAATGTCTTTCTATGTCAAAAAATAATAATGTGATTGGATCTGAAAATGCGGCACTTGAAGCTGAAAGAAATCTCAAATTTTACGCATCACAACTTGATATAAGTGATATAGAGTTATACAAATACACCATGGAATATGATTCGGACAATGACATGACTCAGAATAGAGCAAAAATCAACGGCCGCATAATTAAAAACTTATTGGCAAGCACTCAAGATGAATCCCCTCTACAGATCCCTACCCTCAAAGACCTATTCAAACGTCCAAAAGAAGAATGCGGTAAAGTAGCCCTTTGGTATTTATCTAATGACTCTTCAAAAAATGAAGCTGCTATCAAAATTCTGTGGCTGCTATCACAAAATTTTCAGGGATTAAGCACGTATATGTTTTTAAAAATATGCCATAAAATAGAGACGCTTCTCAAAAAAAATCAGCCTCCACTGAAACTTGAGGACACTAAAACAAAGCTAGAAGCAACCTTTAAAAACACCCATATTTCAGACAAACTAAAAGATGTTTTTACTTCATTCAATGATATAACTTTAGACACAACTGATGATTTATACTTAATGATTGGAGATTTAGATTCTCCAAAGCTCTTAAATAGTCTCGACAAACTTGGATCTTATCAAATGCTTAAAACTATGGTACTCCACGGTGCCCCCAATTCTGATATAAACCAAATGATTAAATGTTGTACGGAATTGAGCCGTCTAGATAAAGATTTTGCTCAAACACTCTCCTGGATCCCCTTAATTGGCTTAGCGTTGCACCCAGATATTGAAAACCTATCCAAATTACTTGGCAAATATATTATATTGGAATTGCCTCTTGCAGAAACTCTAAAACAAATTCCTGAAACTACACTAGTAAAAATGTTTGACTTTATTAATCGGTGCACGGGTGTGATAGAAATCAGTGATACTCTTGTAATAGATTATATAAATAAATTTGTTTCTCTTGGATATAATAAGGCTTTAGACAAAATATATCCTGATACTGACGAGAAAAAACCAAAAAACTTATTTACACTCTTATTATGGTATTTTAAAAATAACAATCAACTATCCGCAAAAGATATACTTGAAAGGTATATTAACACATACTCTAATTGCCAAGAGGTACTCATACAGATGATCCAGGCTCATATAGATGCTTCTCATATATCTCTTTTTTTCAAGAATCGGTCACAACTTATCAATAAAAGTGTTGCTTTTGATAGAAGATTAAGGGTTGATATCGTTTCATTTTTTAGCCATCCTCAATTTAAATTATTATCCGAAACACTCCCAATGAATCACATATTACTGACTGTACAAGATGATATTGAAAAAGGTCAAATCCTGTCTATTTTAGATAGAACCAAAGATCACCCCCCTATTTCCGTCAGTGTATATAATCTTTTACTTAAAAGCCCAAACCACCGTGCCACTATATATATGTGGGCAATTAATAATGATAAAAAGAAATTAGCTGAACATATGCGTAATTATTATTTTCAAACAAAAGACGAATGCATAAAACTACTTCAACAAATGATGATGGACAACATGGACCCTTCGGCTTCACTTGAATTCGCTCAATCAAAAATAAAATTTTTAAGAGATATAACTCCCCAAATAGCACTGCCGTTCAGTTCAGTGATTAACTATTCAAAAAGGGATGCTCTTTTCAAATTAGTGGATATTGGTTTTGTACGACTTAGTATACCAAAGCTTGCCAATCAAAGTGATATCCTGAGTATTTTAGACGTCGCGCGTTCAAATAATAGCATCCTTCCAAAAAAGAGCTTAAACCGATTGCTTAAACATTCTAGAAATAACAATTTTCAGATTGCGGTTACCCGATTAGCACAATTATTACTAATGTCTCATTACCAAACTCATCAAGGAGAACCAAAAAGAAAAAGAAGAAAAAAAGAACCGACTCTACCAGTTGAAACAAAACCTATACACAAAAGGCAGAGAGAGGAATCAGTTTCCAAATCGACTCCAAACACTCGTCAAAAGACAATGCATACTGCTCCTGAAAAGACCCAGATGCTTAGGCGGAATGAGAATATGTCGTCAGCTATGAAGATGCGCTAGGATTACTTTCTAGAGAAAAGAACAGAAATGGAAGTGCCCTCAGCATCACAATGCATGGATGATCTCGTTCGCTTTCTGAACATCCATGAATTTTTCAAGATAATCCACCACAGATTGAAACTTAAAGGCCCGTTGCCTGTCTGATTCCATCATTGAACTGGTCAACATCACAATACGGGTGAGTTTCTTATTAAAACCTGCTTTTTCATACTGATCTAAAAACTCAAACCCGTCCATTACCGGCATGTTAATGTCCAAGAAAATAAGCTCAGGAAACGATATTTTTCTATCTTTATCAATATCCATCAAGTAGTCCAGGGCTTCTTTGCCATTCAGTTTAACAGCAATATCACCCGCAAGACCCGTCTTACTAAGCACTCTTTCCGTAATAAAATTACAGCTTTCATTATCATCAATGAGCAATACTTTTATAGGTTTATTCATGTTTCTTTCCTCCCCTTTTGATGGCCAAATCTTCATTTAAAGATCGAACAACATTAAATGAGGTATCTAACACTTTTTTAAGATGCTTAAAGTGTTCCTCTCCTTCGGGCTTAATAGACCCTTCCTCTTCCAGAAGATACACCAACCCATTGAGAGTGGTCAGAGGCACCTTTAAATCGTGGGCGGCCACATGCATTAGATCTTTATAATCTTTAAGTGATTTTTCAAGCGCTTCACTTTTTTGATCCAATTGTAACTCTAATTCAAATTTGTGAAGCGCAATCTCAATATTACATAGCAACTCTCTCTCTGAATAAGGTTTCAAAATATAAGCATATGGAGATATCTCCTTTGCTTCTGAAAAAGTTTTGTTGTCTGAATACGCCGTTAAAAACACTATCGGCAAACGAATCTTTGAGAGTATTTCCTTCGATGCTTGCACACCATTCATCTCTCCTTTCAACATAATATCCATAAGGACCAAATCAGGTTGAGCTTGAACAACCCTGTCTATGGCCTTTTCAGCATAGGTTTCATGCCCAACAACCGTGTAACCATGGGCTTCTAATTTCCTCCGAAGACCCATCGCTATCAGGGCATCATCTTCAACAATAAAGATGTTTTTATTCAGGATCTAGGCCCCCTTTTTTAGACGGTGATTTAGCCAGATACGGAAACCGAATTCTAAATTCTGTGCCGCCCTCATTTTTTCGTTCTAAGGTACCTTCCAGTTGGCCAACCAAAGAATTGATCAATACCATGCCAAGAGATGTACAAGTTTCAATGTTAAAATCTTCAGGGAACCCCTTACCATTATCAGATACAACCAGTTCAATATGGTCATCTATCTGTGAAAGATGCACTTTCAATTTCTGATCCATTTCATCTTTGTTCCATGCATATTTAAGGCAATTGGACACAAGCTCATTAATGATAAGGGCACAGGGGATGGCGGTATTAATATCTAATGTGACGCCATGTGAATTCAAGTCGAGCTGAACATTTCCTGGAGATTCACTATAGGTAATCAATAAATTATGGGTGAGTGTCTCAAGGTAATCGTGACAATCAATTTTGCCAAAATCATTTGATTCGTATAGTTGCTGATGAATCATGGACATCGACCTAACGCGTTCTTCTGCGTCCTTCAATTTACGTTTCGTATCCTCATCTTTAACGGTATCAGACTGAAGGCCCAGAAGTGTGGATACCACTTGCAAATTATTCTTGACGCGATGATGAATTTCCCTGAGTAGAATACCCCTCTCATGCAAGACCTCTGCCATTTCATCTTTTCTTTTTTGAAGTTTAAGGGTCGCCGATTTCAACCGAAACACGATGATTCCCACCAACAGCACAATACACCCCAAAATCAGGGCCGTCGTAATAATAACGGCCCTAACGCTCGACATAGAACCTCCCACCGATGTTCTAACGGTTCTTGAAATTTCTAAAATGCCTCTCACATCTCCGACTTTCCAGTCATCTCTGGGTGTATCAGGATGAGAATTATGACACTCAATACAAGAGGGTCGCATTAAATCTGCAGTTGCATAGCGTAATACTTTTTGTCCATTTTGTTTTTCAAATCGGTAATATGGTTTGCCAGAATCTTTTTGAAACTGAATCCAAGCAAGCCGCCCAAAATCATCTCGAAGTCCCCCTGTTTTCACCCGCCATGGAAATGGGTATGGGCTATATAGTCTGGTGGAACCTCCTTCTGATATCTCGCTTATCTTTTCACCCAAAAGCATGCTCAAAGTTGCAGGTAGTGGAATAGAGTTTGGGGTGTGTTCATACTCAT
>JABSQL010000105.1 GCA_013215865.1 Candidatus Margulisiibacteriota bacterium | reverse complement strand
TTATTTGTTACTTGAAGGGATATTTAAAGGTTTGGTTTTATCTCTCTTTTCTCCCTGTTTCCCCTGCTTTCAATCTCACTGTCACTTTCGTCCCTACTTATTTACCCTCAGCTTTACCCACTGTTTGTTCTATAGAGCCGTATTTTTTTTGGCGGTTGAATTTATTTAATGAGATATCATAAAATAGTAGCTCTTGTTTCTAACTTTTTTGATCAGAAGCCTGTTGAATATAGTACCCAATACAGTTTTATTGAAATTAAGCAGCAAACGAATTACTTTCTTAATCATATTTCATTTAGATATGCATTAGGAGACTTCGCCAAACCTGTCAAAGTGCAAATTGTCCAATCTGAAGATAAAGATTCATTTGAAATTCAATTTGAAGGACTTAGAAAAGAAGGCAAGTTATATTTAGAGACTTTCGCTAGAAAAATAAACAGTACTGAGGGCTGGTCAGAAGATGGCCCCACTATTACTTTTGAATCTGATATTGCTCAATTATTCTTGAAAAGTTTTATGGAGGAATGTGGTGAACATCATGCTACATTTGCACCGTCTTTGAGGGAAGACCCATACGGTACCATACTGAGTGTTTTGGATAGTCTACCAAATGAACCTCCAATATGCACTGAGAAGGAGTGCACACACTTCAATGCAGCACTAACCAACAACTTAGATAGCACAGATACAGTTGAACATGTGTTAAATGTTAAGCATAAGTTTACACCTAGAATATGTAAACATAATCAAGATTGCCATTCCTATCAACGTTTCATTAAAAACCCCAAGCCCGAGAATAAAGATCGTGTTCACGTGATGTATTATTTCCATCCCGCCACCCCACCTCTACAACAGCAACTTCCAACTAATTTGAGAGCATTAGGTATAAAAGAGATCTTTCAGAAAGATACAGGAAATATTTTTGCTGTCCATGAAAATGGTAAAAAATATAAAATGAATTTAGAATTAAATGATTTTCCAGATTATTATCTTATTTTGCATTGGGTTGATAATCATGGAAAGACACAGGAAATAACATGTGAAGCTTCAAGAAATGAAACATTTATTTCTAAAAAAGAGTACATCTGGATACCTCCATCCCATTCTATGCAAAAGCACCTTCAGAATATCCAAAGTCATTTAAAAAATAGGTTTCTTGGATATAAATACATCTGTGTTGCATACGAGTATCCTCATGACGGCGAAGACTACTCAGATCCAGGGGGTATAAGGGTTTTTCTGGATGATGCTAATGATTTTAGGGTTGTCAATTATAATAATCAGATCCCTATAGCCCCTGCCTTTATTGAAGAAAAGTTGAGAGAGCACTTAAAAGATAAAATTGAAAAACTTACACCATTAATAACTGAATATTTGTCTCTTTATAAAGATGTTCCAGTAATAAAATATAAAAATTCATCTCATGAATACCCTGGTGCTGGTCCTTTGTATATCAAAATACAACAAATGTGCATGGCTAAAGGCATAATGCTTACAAAATCAGATATAAAAATATATAATAATAATATAGAAGGGGAGAATTTGCTTAGTAGTCGTATTTTTGTGAATATTTCAACACGTAGTTTTTTTTTTAACACACTTGGATATAAAGACTTCTGGTGTTTATATTTTATAACACAAATGAAAAGTAACACGCCGAATTCAGAGTTTATTTACCATTTAGCTAATGGAATTATAAAGCAAATGTTACGTGATGTATCATACGGTTATACCAATCTTGTTACACATATGGATTGTAACCTAGAATCAACCTCTCCACCATCATTAGAAAATCTGGAGCGTCTTCTCAGTTCTAGACCAAAGTATACAATTACTACCCTCCCCTAATTGTTTTCCATATTCTCTGAGGGAGTCCTTCCAAAATGTAATAGAAAACAGGTACCATCACAAGCGTTAAAACCGTTGCGATGGCTAGGCCAAAGATAACGGCGTTTGCCAAGGGTGCCCACCACTCGGATGAACTGCTGCCCATTACCAACGATGGAATCACACCAAATATACGCTTCGAAAAATCCAAAGACACACCCGTCGACATAGGAATAAGGCCCAGTATTGTGGTGATCGCTGTCAAAATAACGGGTCTAAATCGAACCACCCCCCCTGTTAC
>JABSQL010000104.1 GCA_013215865.1 Candidatus Margulisiibacteriota bacterium | reverse complement strand
TTTTTATATATTTATCGATAATGCTTGTAGGAGTTTTAGCGTTTCTAGCTCAAGTAGATCAAGAAAATAAAATATAGTCGTATTGAATAATTCCAAACACTCAAACTTCTAGCTACATGCTCAAACCCTATTCAGTAGGGGACTTTTAGTGATGGCCAGTGAAATGTCACTTCTCTTAATTTTTCTGTTAATGGATGTTCTTGAACAGTGATTAAAACCTCACCATTTACTCTAGATGCAGTAACAAAACCTTTAATTTCCTGTGTGTCACCATTTTCCTGGTATTGGAATTCACCGTATTCTTCAGGGACACACTCTTTCATATCATCCCACCATTCTACTTCGTTTTTAAAAGGGTTTTTTTGAGAATCGATATACTTGTTATCGTCAGATTCACTATCGTTATCGTTAAGTTCATTTTCGGTTAATGCATAAACGCATTGAGGTGTTTTGGCATCGGAAGGGAAAAATCCAAACATTCCTTGATAAGAGTTTCCTCCTTTACTGAATTCTCCGGCCTTGAGTGCCCAATTAATTGTGAGTCCTTTAAAAATTCCGCCATCAAAAATGATCTTAGATTCAGAACCATATAGGCCGTTAATTTCTGAAAAATTCCCAATTATAGTCCCATGTGGTGTAATAATATGTGAACCCTCATATGAAAAGGTATGAGGTTGACCATCGAGCATACCACCCATATATTCCTTTGTTATCGTTCCGGTATTTATATCTGTTTCTGTGTAAACAACGTCTCCTGTAGGATCGTCATGTTTGAAATGTGCAGTGCAGCGCGTGGTGGTATCTCCATTGCGGGTAATAGCAACTCCTTTGCCTTGTCGGGCATAAATGCTGGGATCATGTTTATCAGACCATTTATCCATTTTACCTATATATGCATAATTTCGATCATTATCTTTACTAACAACAAAGCCAAATCCAGATGCAAAAAAAAGATTTCCCTCCTCCATTTGGAATTCACCTTGAAAGTATAATTCTTCACTGCAGCAACTTTGAGAGAATGGATATTTTTTTGGACATTCATTTTTAAAATTACTTTGCAAATATTTTTCTATACCCCAATATTTAATTTCTGTTTTTCTTGAAATTTTGTCAAAAAATTCCCATTTGGATAACCAAGTTGGCCAAAACTTTTTTCTAGTTATAAATTCTATTTTAAAATTATTTTCTCTTTTAGAAATATTTATATCAATAACGTCTTTATCTTGAGCTTCATAATTGTTACAAGATAGATATAGCATGTTTTTGAACAATACATTATTAAACATTTTGTCTGCATTCATAGCTTTAAATTTATTAAATGTCGTATTAACCAAAGACCTTGCAGCAATACAAGAAAGCTGATCTACTCCAAGAAATATTTTTTCATCTTCACTTAATTTAAGCTGTAATGGTTCTTTCTTTTTTATATCTTTTGATTCCGCTAAAGTTTTACTTGTTTTTGCTGTGGCGACTATTTTGTAGTTACTCATTGATATCCTCCAGAATATTTTTTTAAAAGAGTAAAATAATATTATTAAATTGTCAATTATTTTTATTAAATAGCATAATAAAACGCTTGAAAAAACCGGCTCTCCAGAAGAAACAGTGGGTAAAGATGAGGGTAAATAAGTAGGAACGAAAGTGACAGTGAGAATGAAAGCAGGGGAAACAGGGCAAAAAGAGAGATAAAACCAAACCTTTAAATATCCCTTCAATTAACAAATATT
>JABSQL010000103.1 GCA_013215865.1 Candidatus Margulisiibacteriota bacterium | reverse complement strand
TTATTGAATAAAAATGGTTCTTGAATTTAATCTTTATTCAGCCTGATATTCTCTTTCCAATTACCGGATCGCAGGTTCAATTGATAAACTCCCCTGGTAAGTGAGTTCCAATGAGCCCAGGTAATCTGCTGTGAACCTTGGGATAGTTCACCTTCAAATACAACAGCAACCAGCTTGCCGGTAAAGTTGTATAAACTTGCTTTCACATAGGTTGACCTGGAAAGTGAAATCGCCATGGAAAGGATTCCTTTTTTAGTATTGACCCCAACCAAACGTTCAGCCTTGTCAGACTTCTTCACTGAAGTGCCCCCAATAGCCTGGGCAATATTTGAAAACCAGGAAGAACGGCCGTTATTGGCATTTACTGCCTGAATTCTGTAAAAACAATATTCCCCACCACAGTTTATGTTATCGGTATATTGCCTGGTGCCGGCAGGTACCACGCCAATAGTTCGAAAACCATAGTCAATAGAACCTGAAAACTGAATAACATACCCGGTGGTTACAGTAAAATTATCATCCCAAGCTAAACTTGCAATTTGCCCATTGCGGCTTGCAATCAATTCAATCACATTAGCCGGATTATCGTATTCCGGTTCAGGAACCCGTTGAACGGCACCCATATCAACAGAATTAGAGTTGACAGGGTTTCCCCAGAAATCTCTGCCTCCATTATTTTGAATAAAATTGCCCGTCCCTATGGCGGCAGAGCCGGGTTGCAACATGTACCCCGACAGGCTTACCGGAGAACGCATGTTAATATTAGTAAGCCCATTGCCGGGGTCCACCAACATGGGGTCTCCTGTATGGGCACTGATATCATCGGGAACGGGTTCGACACCGTAGTACCAATTATTATTGAAAGTGGTATTGATGCGGTTGGCGAATGAACTGCCCCATTTGGCATCATCTTCAAAATAAAAAATATTGTTTTCGAACACTGTATTGATTGGGTTGCGACCCTTTCCAAGGGTAAGATTAATGCCTTTTTTTGTGTAATGGGTATTGTTATATACTTTAACATCTTTTAAATCTGATTCACTGTTAAACCCATAGTGATATAATTTCACCTGTTCGTTCTGAGAAATATTGTAACGGATAGTGACCCCCTCATTGCGCCCTTTTTTCATTATCCCGCAAAACCAATTGTTATCATGGCTGTAATTATATTGGATAATGGTTCCTGTGGCATCGTAATCGGCATCGAACCC
This sequence comes from Candidatus Margulisiibacteriota bacterium, assembly GCA_013215865.1. GTDB lineage: Bacteria > Margulisbacteria > Marinamargulisbacteria > DT-59 > DT-59 > DT-59. Next base: position 1,389 of record JABSQL010000103.1, on the reverse strand, counting down.
ACCTCTGTCTATTTCTTCTGGATCGGTATTCCCATAGCTTTCGTTGAATTGCGTAATGTGATCATCGGTGGAATAGTTATAAAAACTGTGACCCGTACTGTGTGTGCTGCTATTGGCGGCAACATTATACTCAACCACGGCCCCCTGGCTATGCCGGCCGATATAGGCATTGCGACCCGCATTACTGACAAAATTGTCAATAACATGAAAGTTTTTCCACCTGCCCTCACCCTGGTTTTCGATACCAGTACCCCCTACTTTGTTAAGGGTATTGCCCTGGATCAATAAATTATCAATGACACCGCCCAGAACATATATTCCTCCGCGTCCTTTGCAGGCTTTGAGGTCTTCTGGGGGACAGATGATATCTCCATTTACATCATGGATAGAAAAATTTTTTAATTGAATATGATCCGCATATTTGTCATTATGAACAAACAACCCCAGTAACGTGCCTTGATCGTTGGAGCTGCCGTCTGTGTTGGTAAGCTCCAGACCATCTGCTTCGAAAAAAGATACATCGATAAGATCCAGAGCCCCAAATTCAACACCACCACCATTGATAATGGGTTTGGGACCCTCTCCATAGGTACTCAATACAATCGGGTTGTTTTGCACGCCCTTACCCAAGGCCGTGAATTTTCCGCTAAAGACGGCCCCTTTTTTGAATAGGATTTGGTCTCCGGGGTTAAAGGTATTTCCGTTAAAAGAATCGAAATCATTTTGAGTCTCAATTTCGTATGTTTTAGAATAACCTGGTAATGCACCTATAAGAAATAGGCTAGTCATTAATAAAACCCATCCCAAGGTAGAGAGTCTCTTTGCCCCTACATTCCTAAGCCCAGACTGAATCATTGTGCGTACCGCCCTCTTTATATGTGCTGACCAAATGCCCAAGCCCTCTCCTTTCTGAGGCTATCTTTCAAGCCCCCAAATTCTGATATCTAACACCCAATATACCCCGAATTTAATATTTCGCAGTAAATATTATTTACTTTAACAGTACTAATTCGTTATTTTCGTACTGTTAAGGAATATTGTTTCCTTTTATAAAAACTCAAAAACACTGAAAATAGCTTAAAACAGCAGAATGATTTGTTAGAATATAACGAAATATTTCTATTAAGAAATTATTAAACGTAATTATTACTTAAACAGTAAGTAACCATCCATTTGATATTGTTTGTGATATTATTTAAATATTGCCTGCGGTTTATCATTAAACCGCTATATTAATCTTGCCGGTTTGGGTCATTTAAACTTTTCCCAAAAGGGCAAAGCAAATTTTTCAGAAAAATTCACTAATCACAACAAATATGAGGGGCTACATGAACATCAATAAAAAAATCCGAAGCATACCATACTTTATTTTTATCACACTTATCTCAT
>JABSQL010000102.1 GCA_013215865.1 Candidatus Margulisiibacteriota bacterium | reverse complement strand
TTTGCCAATAATCTTGTGCTGAAGTTTGAACCTGCTTCTACGGATGATAGTAGTATCACCTTTAACCCCTTAGAAGAAATTCGCCTTGGATCTGACCATGAGGTATCTGATGTTCAGAATATTGTGACCATGGTCGTGGACCCTGATGGGAAAGGTTTAAATGATCATTGGTCTAAAACCAGTCACGCCTTATTGGTCGGCACTGTTCTTCATTGCCTGTATCTTGCCAAAATGAATGGAACAATTGCCAGTCTCAGTACGGTCTCTGAACTATTATCTGATCCGGATCGATCTAGTCATGATCTATTCTTAGAAATGCTTAACACTCCTCATAAAGAGTCTCAACCTCACCCTGTTATTGCGGCTTCTGCTAGGGACATGTTAAATAAATCCAATGACGAAAAGTCGGGTGTTATATCAACTGCCATCTCTTTTCTTACATTATATAGAGATCCCATCGTCTCTAAGAATACGGCTTCCTCTCAATTCAAGATTCATGATTTGATGAACCATGAGAAACCCATCTCCTTATACATTGTTGTGAGTCCTTCTGATAAGGACCGGTTAAAACCCCTTATCCGTTTGTTAATTAATCAAATTGTGAGGACACTGACACAAAAGTTATCTTTTAAGGAAGGCAAAGCAATTAAGCATTACAAACATAGGCTACTTCTTCTATTGGATGAGTTTCCTTCTTTAGGGAGGTTGGACATCTTTCAAGAGTCTTTGGCCTATATTGCGGGGTATGGGATTAAGGCGTATCTCATTGTTCAGGATTTATCTCAGCTTTATTCAGCCTACGGTAAAGATGAGTCAATACTCTCTAACTGTCATATTAGGGTTGCTTATGCGCCTAATAAAATAGAAACGGCTGAGCTATTGTCTAGAATGACTGGGTATACAACTATTGTTAAGACATCTGTTACTTCTTCAGGGAAACGGTTTGCTGCTGTTTTGGGGGATGTTTCTGAATCTATTCTTGAGGTAAAGCGACCGTTACTAACACCTGATGAATGTTTAACCCTTCCGGGTGCGAAGAAAGATTCTTCAGGCAACATTATCCAATCGGGAGATATGCTTATCTTTTCTGCTGGGTTTTCTCCTATTTATGGAAAACAGATTCTATACTTTAGGGATCCTGTGTTTTTGAAGCGGTCTCAGGTAGTTTCTCCTGATAAGAGTGATACGCTGTGTTGAGGTTTGTTTGGGGTTTTACTCTATTTGTTTTTGGAATATCTCTTGTGTTTTGGGGATTGGGGTATCGGGTTAATGTGTCAGACTCATTTCCAAAGGGAATCTGGAGAATATCACATTATCATTGGGATTTGGATCTTACTTCGCTTAAAGGTGAGATCATTTTGTTTAGGCCACCTTGTACACCTCCCTTTTTAGAAGCAAAGAAGAGGGGGTATATTGGGTTTGGGTTTGGTAGGGGATTTATGCAGCAGTTATTGAAGAAGGTGGTGGGGGTTTCTGGGGATGTTGTTTCTGTAACCCATTTAGGGGTGAGTGTGAATGGTAGGCTTTTGGAGAATAGTGTTCCTTTTACCTATGATCGGTTGGGGAGGAAGATGTCTATATCTAAGGGGAAAATATTAGGGGATGGGGAACTTTGGGTGATGTCTGATTATTCGGCCTACAGTTTTGATTCTCGTTATTTTGGGGTTATCAACTTTGACTCTATCCCCTTCCCTATTCCTATTGTGGAGAAAGTGTTCATGGAAAATTGAAGTGTTTACTTTTCTGTTTAACGCGCGCTACTCTCATTATTACAGAAGACTTCTTTATTCTGATCTTTTTTGTTGGGAGGTGATTGATTCGAAATTAAACTTTCAATTCTCTGCATAATGAGTTGGTTATCCGCTCATTAACAAAATCTAAAAATGAGGGAGGTGATGGAATGAATAAGCCTCATTCCACCACCGGACCCGAAGGGCAGTCATACCCTTTGAGTCAGGTAAATTGTAACAAAAAAATAGATGATCATCTATTAACTTTGAAAAAAGAGCTAGAAGTTTATACCAAATCCTTGGACAACTTGTCTCAGGAAAGTAAGATTAAATCCTTTAAGAGTACGGGTGAAGCACATGAATATGGCATTCATGCATCTTTTGAAGAAATGGTAGAGCTTTGGCGCTTATTTAAGCATCTTAGTTCTGAATACAACGAATTATCAGTTACGGGGAAAATTAATGTTAATCGTCTTCTACAGCTCGCAAGCACGACACAGTTCTGTAGAGAGGCTGTTGAAGCCTTTGAAGATCGGCTCTGTGGGAAACTTGATGCTAGGTATTTGGCTTTAGAAAAGAAGAAAACTGGGGTTTAGGGGGGATTAGTTGTTGAGCTGTAAATTATGGTTTTTATTTGCTTGAATTTGGGGTGATCATTTATTTGGTTAGAGTATAAACCCTGCTACATGTAACAGGGTTTATATTTGTTTC
>JABSQL010000101.1 GCA_013215865.1 Candidatus Margulisiibacteriota bacterium | reverse complement strand
TATTTTCTTCACTACCAAATAACTTTTTAAATGCGAAATCTACTTTAGGGTTTAATCTTGTCATTTTTTTATCCCTTATTCCAACGCCTATCTCTTTTCCCTGTATACCATGCTTCTTTTGCTTCTTTGTTACCATCTTTACCACTCCCATCTCTATTTTTATTTCAAACTACAGCTCTAAATTTACACCCCATCAATTGTTTTTTCAAGCCCTTTTATGTTAGTGGAATGTATTGTCTGTCCATAATATCAACCACTTTCAGTTGTGACATATTGCTATTTGGGACTATATGGTTTATCCAATGTTTCCTTCTACATCTCCTACTGGTTTGGCATTGAGCTGTGCATTAATTATTTTGATAAGTGCTTTAAGTTTAAAGGGTTTAGAAATATAATCATCTGCCCCTTGGAAGAGTAGTTTGAGGATGAAAAGAGGCCTTTTCGATAGAGAAATAATTCTACAATTTGGCCAATAATTTCTGATAACCTTGGTAACAGAAAAACCTTTAAAAATATAGTCTTGTTTGCCAATAATAACTAAATTATTTTCTCTAGCCATCGAAACATGATGTAAAAAGTCAAAGGTATTGTATATAGACGTAACGTCAAAATATTTTTCTAGACTTTCTGATATATAGCCTGTCATGAATACATCGCAATCAGCAACTGTAATCGTTTGTTTGGTGTTCATTCTGATCTCCTTTTGATAAAATTAGGGTTGGGTGTTAGAGAAACTTTCTTCTTAACAGTGGATATGCCCTTTTCTCCAGCCCAAATGTATTATGTTTATGGTATAGGTTGTGCCTCCTTTTGGCGTATTGATATATTGCTAACAATATAATATGCGCGGAAGGCCACGGTGTCAATATATCATTATAGGTAGAAATATTGATAAATAGGAGTATTCATTATGGGAAAGCGTGTTACAGTTAACACAACGCTAGACGAAGATTTGATTAAAAAGGTGAAAATATTGGCTATTGAAGAAGGAAAGAGGATGAATGATTTGATAGAAGAAGCACTTCAAGAGTTGATCTCAAGAAAATGTAAGTGATTTTTCTTTTGTCCTTCCAAAACCGGTATTTAGTCGCCAAAAACGATACCGTCTTTAGATCCGCTAATAGCCTTTGAAGAGCCTGTATGGTTCCGAGTTCCGAATAGTATTCTTTTATAAACGTTCAATAACCACTTTAGAAAGCCCAGTGAATCTAATAATTTTATCTACATGCTCCCCATCTTTTTTCATCATTTTTGCGATATTAACCTTTTCATCTTCTCGACCTTCCTTCAGCCCTTTTTCTTTTCCTTCTTTGATCCCCTTTTCTTTTCCTTCTTTGAGCCCTTTTTCTTTCCCTTCTTTGATACCCACTTCTCTCCCCTCTTTCAGACCCTTCTCTTTTCCTTCTTTGATACCCACTTCTCTTCCCTCCTTCAGACCCTTTTCTTTGCCCTGTTTGAGGCATCTATTTCTAACATACATCAGTTCAGAGTGCTGATCCCTGAACCATTTCAATCGGGCATCATATATGTCAATCTCTGATTCATTAAAATACATGGTCTCTA
>JABSQL010000100.1 GCA_013215865.1 Candidatus Margulisiibacteriota bacterium | reverse complement strand
GAAAACACATCAACAATCAAAAACAACGATAAACCAACCTTAAATCAAACAAACACTTGTGAATCAATTCCAAGAAATCTAAACGAAAAAGAACAAACAGAATATCAGGGCCACACTGGAAAAATAGTCTGGCTAGCTGAAGCAACAAAAACACGACCTGATCTCCTCTCCGGAGCCAAGGTAGTAACAATGAAAAACAAATCTGCCGACACTAATGACATTCTTGAAGTCAACAAAGTTAACGATCTAGCTAGAAACGGCTCCAATATCAAAATTATCATACCCACATTAAAAAAACCACTAAAAGTCTTAGCAGTTGCCGATGGCAATTTCAACACAAAAAAAGCTATGCCATCTTGGGCAGCAAATCTTACATACATAATAGAAGCCAATCCATGTAAAATCAATCAAGATAATCATCAGGTTCACAAAGCGGTTCTTGTTGACTATCAAGCAAAACAAATTAAACCTCCACCAAAATCTCCTATGTCAGCGGAAGTAACCTCTGTTGTTGCATCCGTGATGCATGGACTTCATCTAAACAACTATTTAATAGAATTAGGATTAACAGCGCCAATTGATCCAAATGACACTAATCCCTCATATCCGCTCATAGAATCTCTCACGGATTCAGAATCACTCATAAAAAAGTCTGCTACAACAAATCAACCAGCAGATGAAATGTTAACTGGGGGATTATATATACTTGGAGAACTAACAGATTCAAAACATATAAATACAAGCTTCATCCATGGAACACTTAATCCAGCCGATCCACTCACCAAAGTTCTTAAATGCAATGACACCAGAAAAATCTTAATTCAAACTCTTGATACAAACGAAATCACATTCGATTCTAAAAATAACTCAGCGAAATATTTCAAAAATCAGTATCAAGCACACTACGCTTGTCTTTGCGGTAATTCCAAACTTGATGAAGATATCTCGCAAAATTCCACGCAGGAAAAGTTAAGTGATGCTGTTATATCTATATCTACATACTATGCAATCTCGTATGATCATCTCTCATATTGCGTAAATGATAATTCAAATCATACAATTTTATAATATAGCATCAATCTCTCACATATCACATCTTTCATATTTTATCTTTCTTTCATATTAATTCATCCACATAGCATTATTCCATCAATCGCAACAATCTATCAATTACATCATTCAAAAAAAAAAATCTCTTTTTGTTTTCTTTGTTCAATATTCAAGCACAGAGGAAATCTAAAAATTAGTAATTTCTGTTTTTTACATATTTAATACCATCTTACAACTAATTCATTATATATATACATCACACTATCTATATCCTACGGCAATGTGGGAAGCAGTTTTAGCCCATCCACAATGGGAAATAACAAGAGACGACCTCGAAGGTCCTAGTCAACGATTTAGTCCACCACTAGATCGACACCCCCCCTACACCAGTAATCCCAACTACCTAGGATCGATCGATCGGGATAGTCCTGAATACGAAAATTTCCAGGATCCAATCGAGTTCCGACCTGGAGATTTTTTCGGACCGTATCGCATCGAAAGAGTACACATAACAGAAGAATTTCCACGTGATCACCACTTTCCAAATGGTCACTCTGTGATGAAGAAATACAAAATTAAGGCCTGGATGAGACATCCAATCTCCAATGAAACCAGGACTTTCAAAATTATTGCCATACAACAAACTGATCATCTTGATCGTCCCGAATGGTACGCCAATCACATGATCAACAATCCTCACTTATATAGCAATCAATAAAAATCTCATAACAATTATTATATCTACAGATAATTATAAAATATAAAAAAAATGGCCAATTATTTCAATGACTTAGGTCACTTAAATTTAGATCCTTTTCTAAATACAATACAAATAGTATATAATGGAGAAGTCATCCTAATTATCGAAGGAACAAATAATACACACGTTTTTGTAAATAATGGTGCACACGAACTCAACAATTCCGTCTGGAGAGACATGGTACCACTCATAGCACGGATAGCAAATATTATTCATGAAAATATCCCAGAGGAAAATAATCAATAAAAATAATAAGATATATATATATAGGGAGCATATATATACCTAAAGTAAATTTAAACTATTAGAATAATTTTTTATTTAAAAAACTATATAATACAAAATAATTGTATATACAATATATATATTAGACGCACATATATATATCAGACGCATATATTTCGAACAAATATACAGATATAAAAG
>JABSQL010000010.1 GCA_013215865.1 Candidatus Margulisiibacteriota bacterium | reverse complement strand
GTCCCCATCCATAAAAAAGGCATTTTTGCTTCTTCAGACACCGGCTGAAGAAGTGGATTACTCATACAATTTTAAATTTGGTTTTAAATGGACGAGCCCAGGAAATCGGTCATGAAGTGACTGGGTAAATAGAAAGTCCAAATGCCCAGATGATCGTGGCGTATAGCCCAGTACTTTTTGCCACACATCCCATCGTTCCATACAAAAATAAATGAGTAAGTCATTGTCTCCAAAAATGGTCAATGCTCTATAGAGGTGTTCGTACATTTCAACGCGAATAGGTTTAACGTATCGTATCTTCCCATCTGATCCAAGGACCATTTCTTGATGTGTGAGGTCTGATGCAGGAAAATTAATCTCCATGGTTTTTTTCATTTCAGGATTGAAACGTAAACTACCGATTGAAATCCAAGCTATTTGATGAAGAGGTACCACTTCAAATATATCTCTTACAAGTTGCCAGTAATTTTCTTCCCATCCATCATGCAGAATCATGGGATCAAAATGGAGACCGACTAAATAACCGCTTGCAACCACTTTTTGCATTGCATTGAGTCTTTCTTTAATGCTTGCGGTGCCTTTTTCATCCCGTTTAATCAGTGTCTGAGGGTTTACGGACCAAGATACAACGGTACGCCCTTTATGATCTATATCTAAAATAGAATCCACTTGATCTGATTTGGTTTTAAGCTCTAATAACGCGTTGGGTAGTTTGGAAAATTCTTGAATCAGTTGACGGGCTTGACCTGTTTGTTTTTCCAAAGCCAAACTATCGCCCAGCTCCCAAGTGCCTATCCGAAAAAAGCGCCATGGTTGCTTGGCCGTTTTTTCTTTGACTTCATCAATAAGGGCTTTAATATCACCGACCACCTTCATGGTTCCGTCATTCAAATAATTTTGAAGAAAACAATATGAACAATCATAGGGACAATTTTGAACAGATTTGAGAACATGCACATTACAGCACACATATTCTTCTCCCCAAGTGGCGCATAAATCAAGAGCTTTACCTTTTTTAGGAACCACCTTAACGGTACTTTTTCCATCTCGATAGTGGGGTAGAATCTTTTTTTTGTCTATTTTGGAGGTATCTTTAGCGTCTTCGATAGTGACAGGCTTTTGAGACATAACAAATAGTGTACTCTTCTAAATAAAACTATTCAAGAAATATATTCGTTTATAAGCCATTCAACATCTCTCGAACCCCTTTTAAAAAATAGGGTGTTTGAAGATTCTTCAGTATTAATTCTATATCTTGCGGTTCTTGTATTACCATATCTACTGTTACCCGTTTATGCTCAAGAGAAGGGTCCCATTTTATATCCATTTTTGAGTGAATATTCATCTTTTTTTTGATCTCATTGAGTGCCTTATTCCCTGCGGTTAACGTTGGGTGCTTTAGCATTTGAATATGGGCTCTAAATGCATCTGACCGTTGATGAGCACTATGACTGCTTCTAAAAATACGCTGAACGTCTGGGTTATTGATAATGTCATCAAAAGACCGTTTGGACGCCTTCATAAGAGAATTGAGATGATTTGCAAGCTCAAGAAAAAGAGATGATGTAAAATGTAGTTTATGACGGAGTGACATCATCCCCAATAACACCCTTTCCTCATGGGTAGTGAGGTGAATAAGATGCTTCATAGACATCTTTTTTTCTTCACAGAAATGCCGTACATTTTCGGGTAACTGTTGAATTTTTTTGATCTGAAACAGGACCCGTTTTGAAGGGGTTAAGCCCAATAATGGCAATATATTCGACACCATCCGTTCACGGTCCATCCCCATTTCTTGCAATAAACAAACAAACCGACACTTTGAGGATACACATTCAAATATTCGGTCATGCAAACAACTTAGCAAGACTTTCCCAAGTGGTTCCGGCGCCAAATCATTCGGCAAGACATAACATGGCATCTGATTGGCCCCTAAGTGATGATAATGTACCCACCGTTTATACCCATCTACAAGGTGGTAATCATCACCTTTCAGGGAATGAACAACCACAGGCGATACCATTCCAAGCACGTTTAAAGCATCTGAAAATGCCCGCTCTGAATCGTCACCTAAAAGGGAAATAGGTCGATTGAATCGGTATAATGAGTCCGTTGCCCGAATCTGATTTATGGATATGTCATGTACGGCGAATGGCATTTATTCTACTCATCACAGGTGGATGACTGTATTCTAAAAACACCTTCAACGGGTGAGGTGTGAGGTTGGATAAGTTATCTTTAGAAAGTTTTTTTAGGGCCTGAATCATGGATTCGGGGTCTTTGGTTGTATTCACAGCATAGGCGTCCGCCTCATATTCGTGTTTTCTCGACATCACATTCGAAAATATGCCTAAGATCATTTCAATGGGTGCGTAAAGTAACCCAAAAAAAACAAAGCTAGAATAAATTGAGAGATTCGTCATTTTAAACGCCTCAAAAAGGAGGGGGTTGTTCATAAAAATGGAAAAAATAAATAGAGTCATTCCCAAGGTCACCACAGAAACAATCATGTGTTTGGTAATATGTTTCTTCTTATAATGACCCATTTCATGCGCCACCACGCCCAGTAATTCCTGAGTCGTATGGTTTTCAATGAGAGTGTCAAACAGAACAATACGCCTAGATTGACCCAACCCTGTAAAAAACGCATTGGATTTTTTTGACCGCTTTGAACCATCCATTGTGAATATTCCTTTTAAAGCAAATTCTTGAGACTGGGTATAATCCAAAATAGTTTGCTTGAGCTCTGCGTCTTCTAAGGGTGAAAACTTATTGAATAATGGCATGATCAAAATCGGAGCCAAATATATAAATACGATCTGAACAACCACCATAAAAAGCCAACACCACATCCATGCCAAAGACGTTTCTTCGAAAAACCATAGAATGGCCGCGCTTAACGGACCCCCAATAACAATCAGCAGCATATTTGCCTTCACCAGATCTAATAAGTAGGTTTTAATTGTAGTGGTATTAAAGGCGTATTTCTTTTCTAATATAAACGTATTATAGATAGAAAAAGGAATGCTCATAATTTGACTTAACAGGCCCAATACGCCAAAAAAATAGAGGCCTGTAATAATCGAATTTTGATTGAATTGACGAACCCAAATATCAATACTGTTAAATCCACCATATACAATAAATAAAATAATGACGCATACACTAATCGTATCTTTAATGAGGCTAAATCGGGTTTGATCTTTGAGGTACCGTTGGGATTTGAGATAGGTCTCTTGGTCATAAGTATCTTCAAATTCTTTTGGAAGGGTTTCTGTAAGATGATTCAGATTGAGAAGCTCAATAAGCGTGTCAAACACATATCCCAATATGATCACCGATAAAATAATAATAAAGTAAATATTCATCTAAGAAAGTGTATCACTTGATCCTCTTAAAATGAATGTTTATTATCCTTTTTTTATGGGAAAGACACAGTATACGGGGGTGGCAATATGAAAATTCTCATTTTATCATGTATGTTGGGTTGCGTGGTGTATGCAACATTGTATCAATATTGGAAATACCAACCACAAAAAATCTATCTGAAGCAGGAAATTGTTGAATGGCAAGACCCATTTGAGGATTAGAATATCTTCACGCTCTATTTAAGCACCAATGACAAGGTAGGGAAATTACCCTAATATAGGGTATGTCTCGAAACACTGTCTTTATCGAAACCTATGGGTGTCAAATGAATGTCTATGACACGGAGTTGGTTAAAACCATTCTGAAAAAGGCAAACTATACCCTTGTTCAGGATGAAGAATCAGCAGATATTGTCATGCTGAATACCTGTTCAGTGAGAGACAATGCCAATCGTAAAATATTTAATCGGGTTCACACGATAAAAAATATGCGCCCTAAAAATGCACCTCTTGTGGGAATTTTAGGGTGTATGGCCACCAATTTCAAAACAGAACTTCTTAGTAATCATAAACTTAAAATTGACTTTATTGCGGGACCGGACAGCTATAAACAGCTGCCCACCCTCATTGCCGCGACCCAGGAAACGGGTCAAAAACAATTCGATGTAACATTATCAGAATTTGAGACCTACTCAGATGTGTTTCCCACGCGAGAGGGTGGGGTCAATGCATGGTTGGCTGTCATGCGGGGATGCAACAACTACTGTACGTTTTGCGTGGTTCCCTATACGCGTGGCCGTGAACGTAGCAGAGACCCCCAAAACATTGTAGAAGAGGTCAAACGACTGGTAACAATGGGTGTTTCGCAAGTAACTTTATTGGGCCAAAACGTCAATTCCTATCGCTATGAGTCCCACGATTTTGCAGATTTGATGAA
>JABSQL010000001.1 GCA_013215865.1 Candidatus Margulisiibacteriota bacterium | reverse complement strand
CACTTGGTAGCAAACCAACTTCATCATAGTAACGGATTGTACGCGCCGTCATACCAGTTAAATTTTTGACATCCCCAATTTTCATCAGTTTTCTTTTCTTAATTATCATAAGGAAAATATATCATAGATTGCAACACTTGACTAGATTTTGATGCTTCCTAAATGTGCTGCTTAGATTCCAATATACGAAATGTTTTCACATCTACGTTTGATAATGAATAAGTAGCCTTTGCAGAGATATTTACAAGAGATTCTCCCTTAACTTTTTCTCCCCTTAAGTTATACCCGTCCCAATGAATGGCGTGGTGTCCTGCTGACAACGTTTTTTTGAATTCTTTAACCATACTGCCATTTTTCGAAAGAACCTTGATGACAACATCAGAGGGAAAGCTGAGATGGAATTGTATCTGATAGTGCAGATCTCCTGTGACTTGGTTAAACTTTTTTACGTCTAAAGAACTGAGGGTAACACCTAATGCATAAGTAACCCCTGTACTCTTGCTACTTATCCCGACTAACCCATACGGCTTATAAACGGCTATGTCGTGGGGAATCATATCAATATCATCTCCAATAAAATGGGTGTCAAGCAATGACATTTCTTGATTGTAAATATCTATTTTTTGGCTTTCTGCGTCCAATAATACAGGGTAGTTTTGTGTTGTTGAACTAATCGCAGTGTAGGGTTTCTTGAGGGCTTTCTTTAAAATTACCTTCCCTGTGGAAGATATCTTTAATACGTGGGTGTCATTGATGACCCAAATTTTCCCTGAAGATGTCGTGGTTATATCTCGAATCGTCTTTAATGGGATGTTTGAGTTGAATATATTTGATATTTTCTCTTGAAACAAGAGTGTATTTCTATGATGGGTATAAATAGACCATTTTCCTGTTTTGGAAATTACATATACCCGATTCTGGGAAACCCCACACCGAAAAGGCTCTTTTGTTTTCACTTTGTCTACCAAAATCGGTTGGGTAAGTGTTTTAAATGAATATACATATAACGCATGGGACTGAGAATCAACCAAATATACATTTCCTGATTTAGATATACACAGATCCTCCAATTTTAAGAAAGAAGGATTGCTCAATTTTAGAATGTCCATATTGAGTATAGATTGATAGTAAATGTAATATACATTTTGGTGGTTATTCCCAATACACATTCCAAATGGAATACGATCAGGCCAAAGCTGGGGCCTGATCGCCTTGTCCAGTTGAGTGGCAACAATACGGTTTACGCTTTTCAGATCAGTTTGAGGAAAATAGAAAGAAATATTTTGTTTATGGATGGTATTTTGGAGTTGAAAAGCAGCAAATACCTGGGGTATACATCCGCAAATAAAAAGCAGCGTCACCATATATTTTTTCATATCATTTTATTTTATCATGTCCATACTCTTTGACTTGTTTTCAAGTTCTCGATACACTTTTTGATTATGCCACCTATTCATATTTCTGCAAGTTTGTTATCTGCTAATTTCCTTTGCTTGGAAGATGAAATGAAACGCTCGGAAGAAGCGGGAGTTCACTCATTTCATCTTGATATTATGGATGGGCACCTTGCGCCTAACCTGTCTTATGGGCCACCTATTGTTCATAAAATTAGACAAGGAACGCGTTTACCCCTTGATACACACCTGATGATCGATAACCCTGGAATATTTCTTGATGATTACATTGAAATTGGTGCTGATAGTATCCTGATTCATGCAGAAGCCTATGACATTTCAGAAGTTAATCCACGGGATATCAAGCAAACCCCACGAATAGCAACACAGATAGATTATTCCCTTCTTGAAGCAGATTTGTTCCACATTAAGAACAATGGGGTAAAGGCAGGCATCACCCTTAATCCTGGCACAGAAATAAACATCATTGAGCCCATTTTGAAGGAATGCGATAGTGTTCTTATTATGAGTGTAAACCCTGGCTATTCCGGGCAGGCTTTCATAGAAAGCACCCTAGATAAAATTCAGGCGCTTAGGTCTATATATTCTGGTGACATAAAAGTAGATGGCGGAATAAACAATGTCACTGCGCCAAGGGTTATTGAGGCAGGTGCCAATGTTTTGGTGACCGCTTCGTACCTTTACGGATCTTCTAACTATAAAGAAGCGGTCAATAGTTTAACTAAATTGTAACGTGTTGCTTTATTTCAGCTTCCAACGAATCTTCAGGCTTAAATCCAATAATACGCGCAATTTCTTTTCCTTTATTAAATAGAATCGAGCATGGAATGCCTGTAATTTGAAATTTTTGTGCCGTGTTGGGGTTTGCATCTGTATCCATTTTACATACTTTTAAGGCTGCACCATGCTTTTGCTCAATCGAATCTATGATGGGCGACATCATACGACAAGGTCCACACCATTCAGCCCAAAAATCCACTAAAACCGGCTTTTCTTTTTCATCTACAACTTCCTTTTCAAATGTTCCGTCTGTTACTTGAGTGACTGACATAATTTTTTACCTCCTGAAATTTAACTACTTCTTAATTTATTAAAGCATCTACGAAAAGTCAATCACTAGACGAAATGTTATGCATAATGGTATACATATGCTCTCTTTGGGAATCATTTTGTAGGGATAAATCAAAGGAGACAAAGATGGAACGATTTCATCTTGATTTAAAAAAAGTAGCCATTCACATGGTTAACAAGCTTCCTGAGCCTATGCTTCCAGGCGTCATAAAATATTTAGATGACATGATAATGAGCACCAATCAAAGGCTTAAAGAGGATAATATGGTTAAAGTGCCAGAACATAGGGTTTAATTTTTTTAAGTTTAGAAGGTCCGATACCTTTTACTTTAAGAAGATCTTGAATAGACTTGAAGCCGTGTGATTTTTTTCTGGCCAAAAGGATTTGGGATGCCAACTTAGGACCAATGCCTGGTAACGACTTTAGCTGTACCTGCGTAGCAGAATTGATATCAACTTTAGAAATGACTGGAACTTTTGCTGTTATAGGATGTGTTTGTTGTGAAGGAATGATAACGTGCTGGCCATCTTTTAATACTTTGGCGAGATTTAGACCTTCTTTCTGTGCATGGGTACGATATCCCCCTGCTTTTTGAATAAGCTCATGGGTACGGGTTCCTTCCAGGAGTGTATATACTCCTGGAAAATAGACTGCCCCACTTATCTGAACTAAAACCATATTTTTATGGGTGTGGATTTTTCTTGGTTTGGAAGACCGTTTGAAATCGATATGATCTTTTGAAATATCCGGGAATCGGTGTTTATACAAAGATACACCCGTCCCTACAAAAACAATGAGCATCATTATCGTTATGTATTTTTTTTGAGTGGTCACTACCCAGCCCCCGAAACGGCGGCATTTAGAGGATATGTTTGGGTCCCTGACTCAAAAGAAAAAATGGCATGTTCTTGTTTAAGAGTGCAATATGATTGTATGAGGTCCATAATACTTTTTGGAGAACGATTTGGGGAGGTCGTTGAATCTGAATAGCATCCCGCCAATACAAGGGCATCTTTAGCGCGTGTTGCAGCAACATAAAACAATCTTTTTTCTTCTTCTAGCATATCTTTTTTAATCCCTTCCCGAACCTGTTTTCGCAATATATTTTCCTCTTTTTGATACGTCATATGCAGCCCCATGCCATGACGGTTACTCATGATAAGTGGGGCATGAAAACCGAAGTTAAAAGGCGTTTCAAGATAGGGAAGTATCACTATAGAGAAAGCCAACCCTTTGGCGCTATGGATGGTTAATAAAGATACCCCATTTTTTGAGGAGGCAACAGGAATAGGGTCATTTTCAGGGTGATCCATTGCAAAAGCCAATAATTTTGTGAGTGATTCTTGACTCATTATCGAATCTTGAATAAACGTTTCAAGATGGTCTAAAAATTGATCAATTGCTTGAATGATCTGAGATCCGTTGGGCATGGATTGATAAATCGCCCATGCGCCCGACTCAATGAGTAACTGGTTAAGCAAGGCAATGAGAGAAGTCGTCGTAAATCGTTTAACCCATTTTGGAATAAGGTAGGCTGCCTCTAAAATAAGTTGTTGGTCTGTTTTTTTAAATCCGTATCCACACATCTGAGAAGGCGATAAATTCTTTACCCTATCAAGCGATAATAGTATATTTTCTTCAGGGAAATAGTGGCACATTAAGAACAATACTTCATCGCTAAGACAAAAAAAGGCAGATTTTAAAACCCCTATCCAGGAAAAATGATCTGATGGATTTTCAAGTCCCTTTATAAGAAGGCATAGTTCTTGAATTTCTGGCCGATGATAAAATCCATGAGAGATATTCGTTTGAGTGGGGATACCATGTTGTGACAATAAATCCTCCAAAATAAGAACATTTTTTTTTCTGCGTGTTAGGATCGCAAAGTCTGACCATTTTAGATCAGGCTTTCGTTTTATTTGTTGCTTCATCCATGTGATGATGTGATGATGGTTTTGGGGTTTTTGTTGGGATGAATGCCATAATAAAGAAATGGGTTCAAGCCTGGTATCTTTTCTATGTGGAATAAGGGTGTTGCAAGTAGAATTTTCAAAGATCTGTTGAAATAAGGGGTTCAGGAATTTCAATATGCCTGTTGTTGACCGATAATTATCCATATTAAGAACCACTAAACTATCATGGGATCTATTCAAAAAGTGGTTATACAACGTGTTAAACAAAGCGGTGTCTGAGCCTCTAAAACTGTATATGGATTGATGCATATCCCCCACTAGAAATAACTTTTTTGCTGAAAAAGGATCCTTTGAGTCCGCGAGAAGGGAAATAATTTCCCATTGCAATGGATCTATATCTTGGCACTCATCGATCATGATACATTTGAATTGTTGTTGGAATGCTTTAAGTACAGATAGGTTGTTTTTTAACAGGGCTCTGGTTTGTATCAATAAATCCTCATAATCTAGATGGGAAAGATCGTTTTTTTGAGTTTGATACACAGAGTAGCAATGAAGATAGATATGCTTTATATGATCCAATTGTTCCCATGCCATTATTGTCGCCTTTTGTTGATGCAAATTTTCTGGTGATATGTGTGCTTGGAGGTCTTCTATTGAAAGCGTTTCATTATGAGAGAACCATTTCTGAGTCGTATGTGTTTGTTGTAAAAATACCATAAGAATTTGTCTCAATTTTTGAATTGAGAAATGGGTTAAACAAGATTTCAGATGTGCATTTCCGTGAACAGCCAGACTGTCTAATTCAATTGATACTAATTTTTCAAGGGAAAACCGGGATAAAAATGCACTACGGACAGAAAACGTTGGTTTTAATTTTGCTTCCTTTTGAAAACGGGTTAAAGCAGCGTAGCAAAAAGCATGGATCGTTTCAATATGTGCCTGATTTAGGTGGAACAGTCTCTTTTCCAGGTTTAATGATGTTTGGATGCGAGCCCTCATCTCCATAGCTGCTTTCTCTGTGAAAGTGATGGCCAAAATATGTTTACCAGACAGATTGGGATTTTCTTTTAGGAACTGAACATATCGCTCTACTAACATGGCGGTTTTCCCCGATCCAGGACCGGCATAAATAAAAATATTTTTTCCCAAAGTCAGTGCTTTTTTTTGAGTGTCGGTAAAGGTCTTATTGGCCATATCGTTTTTCATATCGGCATAGTGTGTGATAAGAACATGTTTGACACTTTTGTGACCGTTTTTTTTCAAAATCAGGAAGCGCTAAAGGGTCTTTTGCTTGGAATTTCCCATCCAATATATGTGAATATAAAGTGACTAAGTGTTGAGACAAGTCTTTTTTAAAATGACGTTGCATCACCAAGGGCTTATGCTTAAGGGGTGTCATCTCTGATAAATGCTTTTCAGTAACCAACATTAACTTCTCTCCAAAATATACATCATGATGCATGTGCATAAAATAACAGCCAATAACATCGGTGTGGGGAAATTTTTCTTGCGCTGCGAGATAGTAGATGGGTAGCTGAAGACTCTCAAAGCGTTTCATTTTGGCTTTGGTGGGTAATGTTCGGCCTGTTTTATAGTCTAATACCGCCACTTTATTTTCCTTATTGGGTCCAAGAATCATATCGATTTCTCCAGACAGAAACATCGATTTTCTCTGATATGTTATTTTAATTTTTTTGAATGGGATGCGTACAAATTGGGGTTTGAACGGGAGACGATGAGATGCCTCCCAGTTTAGATACAACTCCCATAACCCTTTTTGATTTGCAGAACCATATAGGAGGCTTTTTTTAGCCTCCCAGTGTATATTATCTTTTGAGAGTGTCAGCCATACTTTATCTGATATTTCATGCAAGAGAGATTTGGATGGTAAATCATCTTTTTTTTTCAGATGATATCGACTTAATATATCATGAATGAGAGTGCCCCATTCGTAAGCAGGGATAGAAAATGTCTCTGCAACATTGGGTTGTATTTGAAGCAATTTTTGAAAGAAATAAGCATATGGACATGATTGGTATTTTTCCAGTTGAGTGGCAGAAAAAGAGGAAAGCATATATTTATTTTTGAGTATCCGTTTTGTGTGTACGCCATTCAACAGTCCATGTGAAGGAAAGTGATACGCCTTTAATTTAAAAGGCAGCAAAGATGATGTCGCTTTGGGCAACACTCTTTTTCTAACAGGCTTTCCCGAAGCAAATTGACTGCCAATGGTGAGTAATGTGTCTTTATCGGTCATTTAGAACATGCTGAATGATGCGCTTGGAGGCATTTTGAGGAGACATTTTTTTATTCGATGTGTGCAACTTAAGAAGGATCTTTACTTGATTAGCAATCTCTTTAGGCGCAGGGTTGGCTACAATATATAACCCTTTTCCCATCAGTTTTTGTTGTTCCAAGAACCGTGTCAACGTTGATTGTGGGCCAAATCCTTGAAAGCAAATAACAGGTTTCCCCATAAATATGGCCTGTTCATTAGCCGTTCCTGCAAGGCCTATAATAAGTTGTGACATATGCAATACGTCTGTGAATTTATCTGTTAGTGTAACGTTTATAGGCTCTGAGAGGTGACTTAAAATTAAAGGGCGATCCGAGGTCAGTCGCCAATGAGGGGATTTAAAAAAAAGCCCGTCCAAAGAAAAATCATCTGATACTCCCGCTATAAATTTACAAGATACCTTGTCTTTATGAAGAATTTCGATCACTTTGAGTATATGTGAAAAATTTTCTAGCGATTCTTTCCGAGAGCCTGGCAATATTCCAACCACTTTATCTGTGGGCTTGATGCCAAACGTTTCTCCAGTAGAATCAAGATTATCCATCATGGGATTTCCGAGATAGTAGGCATTTACACCTTGATTTTGTAAATCACTAGCGGTGAGAGCATCTCTTGTAAATACGCCATGGGCGGCCCTTTTCATGATGGTCGCCTCTAAAATACTGTGGGGAGTGAGTTTACTGCTTTTAGCAGTAGGTACAAAATAAATCGGCACCTTTTTACCCAAAGAAGCCATCAACAAACAGAACACGTCTCCCACACATATAACCATGTTTGAGTGGTGCTTCGCATGTTTAATTGCCTTTCGTTGTTTGTGAAGTCCCATAATCAAACCAGACCGAAGGTCTTTGGCCAAAGAGCTTAGGTGTCTTAAAAAACCGCCACTAGGTAGGACTTTGTTTTTAATAATGGGAGAAATGTCTTTTTTCTGGTAAGCAATGCCGGATCCAACAAGCGGAATGGCCTCAATG